>JAFKJZ010000711.1 GCA_017305815.1 Hyphomicrobiales bacterium | reverse complement strand
GTTCCGGTGTCGAGAGTTCTTTCAGCTGGCGGATGCGGAGGTCGTCGGTGATCAGCACGGTGTGGGTTCCTTGTGATTTTGACCCACCCGGCGGCACAAAAAAAGCCGCCAGGTGTCTGGCGGCTTCGGGACATTTTGCGGTTTTTAGACCGCGCGCACCCCTACCTCCGCCATTGCGAGCGGATAGCTAAAGTACCAAGCATAGGTGGTGGCGGCGAAAGTCATGGAAGCGCATATAGATCAGCCGCCGGGGTTTGTCACGGGGGAGAATGCGGCTTTCGACGAAACGGCGAGACTGTTGCCGATCTGCTCTTTGCCGACGCGGCCGTTGCCGCTATCCCGGATTAGAACGTTTCCGGGGGAACCAATGCACAGGACTGTCGTTGTCGGACTCATGAGCGGAACGTCGATGGATGGCGTCGACGCGGCTCTGATCGCGACCGACGGCGAAGAAGTCGAGGCCTTCGGCCCGACCCATTTCCGGCCCTATGAGCCTGATGAGCGCGCGGTGCTTCGCGCCGCGCTGACGGCTGCCGTCGATCTCGACAGCCGTGACGCCCGGCCGGGCATCCTGAGCGAGGCGGAGCGGATCGTCACCGAGGCGCATGCCGAGGCCGTCGAGGCGCTGCTGGCGCGGCAGGATGTCGACGCCCCCCGCGTCACCCTCGTCGGCTTCCACGGCCAGACCGTCTTCCACGCGCCGGACCGCCGGCTGACGATCCAGATCGGCGATGGAGCAGCGCTGTCGCATCGGCTCGGAATTCCGGTGGTCTATGATTTCCGCGCCGCCGATGTCGCGGCGGGCGGGCAGGGGGCACCGCTGGTGCCTGTCTTCCATGCGGCGCTTGTGCGCGCTGCCGGCCTTTCCGGCGATGTCGCCGTGGTGAATATCGGCGGCGTCGCAAACGTCACGCGCATCGGCGCCGACGGTTCGATCGTCGCCTTCGACACCGGGCCCGGCAATGCGCTGATCGACGACCTTGTGCGCGAGCGGACTGGCGCCAGCATGGATGTCGGTGGCGTCCTGTCCTCCTCCGGCACGGTGCAGCTGCAATCGCTGGCAGAATTGGTGGACGATCCCTGGTTCGACCTGCCGCCGCCGAAATCGCTCGATCGCGACGCGTTTTCGCGCGCGCCGGTGGCGCGACTGTCGACGGCCGACGCCGCGGCGACGCTCGCCGCCTTCACGGCCGAGACGATCGCGCGCGGCGTGGCGCTCGCCGGCGGCGCCGGCGAGATCATCGTCTGCATCCTGCGCCTGCTGGCCGAAGCCAGCGGCGCGACCGTCACCACGGCCGACGCGCTCGGCTGGTCGGGCGATTTCATGGAGGCGCAGGCCTTCGCCTATCTCGCCGCCCGCAGCGTCGCGGGACTGCCGCTCAGCCTGCCCGAGACCACGGGCGTGCCCTATCCGATGCCGGGCGGCGTCCTCGCCGAGCCGCGACCGCCGGCGCCGTGATGGACGAATCGCGCCCGTGTCGGCCACCATCGTTGCAACGTTGTCCTGGGGAGTGATCCGGATGCTCAATCGCCTGCTGAAATTTGGCTTGTTGTCGATGGTCGGCGCGGCGCTGGCCTTGCCGCTGGCGGCATCCGCCGAGGCCGCCACGGTGCAGGCGATGGCGGCCGAGGCGCCCGCGACGCCTGCCGCGGCAACTGCGCCCGCGGCCGGTGCCGCCGCTGTGGCGGGGCCGGAACAGAAGCCGGTCGTTCGGCGCGCCAAGTCGGCTCCGAAGGTCAATCGCGATCCCCAGGTCTATCTCTTCCGCGGCCTCGCCAACGTCTTCTCGCTCGGCATGGACCGCCTCGATACCCGCCTGAAGGCCAACGGCGTGAAGACCAAGCTGCTCGGTCACACGCAGTGGGCGAGCGTCGTCGACGAGATCGTCGCCGAGGCGA
>JAFKJZ010000095.1 GCA_017305815.1 Hyphomicrobiales bacterium | reverse complement strand
GACGGCGACGATCGAGCTGTCCGAGACCAAGATCCGCGTTTCCTTCGGCGGCGTGGTGCTGACCTCGAAGCTGATCGACGGCACCTTCCCGGACTATGCGCGCGTGATCCCGCAGGGCAATGACAAGCTGCTCAAGGTCGACCGCGGCACCTTCTCGAACGCCGTCGACCGCGTCTCGACCATCGCCAGCGAACGCGGCCGCGCCGTCAAGCTGTCGCTCTCCTCCGAGGGCCGGCTGGCGCTCACCGTCAACAATCCGGATTCCGGCTCGGCGACGGAAGAACTCGACGTCGACTACGGCGCCGATCCCATCGATATCGGCTTCAATTCGCGCTACCTGCTCGACATTGCCGGACAGCTGAAGACGGCGACGGCGCTGTTCAAGCTGGCCGATCCCGGTTCGCCGACGCTGATCCAGGACGACGGCGACGAGGACGCGCTCTACGTCCTGATGCCGATGCGCGTGTGAGCCTGGTTTCCGAGGTTGCCCAGCCGCGTATCACGCGGCTGACGCTGGCCGATTTCCGCTCCTATACCCGCCTCGATGTCCCGATCGCCGGACGGCTGGTGGCGCTTTCGGGCGAGAACGGCGCCGGCAAGACCAATCTTCTCGAAGCGATCTCGCTGCTGGCGCCCGGACGCGGCCTGCGCCGGGCCGACATGGCCGATATGGCGCGGCTCGGCGGCGGTGGCGGCTTCGTCGTCGCGGTCGATCTCGACACGGCGAACGGGCCGGTCCGCCTCGGCACGGCGCTCGACGGCCAGCCGCCGTCGCGCCGCTGCCGCATCGACGGCGCGCCGGTCTCCTCCGCCACCGCCTTTGCCGAATATCTCCGCATCGTCTGGCTGACGCCGACGCTCGACGGCCTCTTCACCGGGCCGGCCGGCGACCGTCGCCGCTTCCTCGATCGGCTCGTGCTCGCGGTCGACGCCCAGCATGGCGCCCGCGTCAACGCGTTCGAAAAGGCCGTGCGCGGCCGCAATCGCCTGCTCGAGGATCCCGCGCCAGATCGCGCCTGGCTCGACGGGCTGGAGGCCGAGATCGCCGAGATCGGCGTTGCGGTCGCCGCGGCGCGCAAGGAGACGGCCGAGCGCCTCGCCGGCCTGATCTCCGAGGAGCGCGACGACGCCTCGCCGTTCCCGTTCGCCGTGCTGGCGCTGGAGGGCGATGTCGAGGGCTGGATCGGCGAGGGTCCCGCCGTCGAGGCCGAGGACCGCTACCGTGCCGCGCTGCGCAATGGCCGTGCCCGCGATCGCGCCGCCGGCCGCACCCTGGTCGGTCCGCAGGCGAGCGATCTCGTCGTCCGCCACGGCCCGAAGGACGTGCCCGCCGGCCGAGCCTCGACCGGCGAGCAGAAGGCGCTTCTGGTCGGCATCGTGCTGGCTCATGCCCGCCTCGTTGCGCGGATGAGCGGGCTGGCGCCGATCGTGCTGCTCGACGAGATCGCCGCGCATCTCGACCAACGTCGCCGGGCCGCGCTGTTCGAGGCACTGGACAGGCTGGGCGGACAGGTGTTCATGACCGGCGCCGATCCGGCGCTCTTCGCCGAATTGCCGCAATCGGCGCAGATCTTCACGGTGACGCCGGGTCGCGTCGAGCCGTTTTCGGGCGAGGGGTGAGATGACAGGACTTTCGATCTCGGGACTGGCTTTGTTCGCCGCCGCGCTGGCCGTCGCCGCCTTCGCGCCCGGCCCGGGCATTGCCGCGATCGTCGCCCGCGTGCTCGGTCGCGGCCGCCCCGGCGCCGTCGCGTTCACCGCCGGCATGGCGATCGGCGACATCGTCTGGCTGACCCTCGCCGTGCTCGGTCTCGCCGTCGTGGCGCAGACCTTCCACGAGGTGTTCGCCGTCATCAAATATGCCGGCGCCGCCTATCTGCTCTACATCGCCTGGAAGATGTGGAAGGCGCCCGCCGCCGCGCCCGACCTCGCCCCGGTGACGACGCGCGAGAGCCGGGTGAAACTGTTCTTCGCCGGGCTCGCCGTCTGCCTCGGCAACCCGAAGACGATGGTGTTCTACCTGGCACTGCTGCCCTCGATCCTCGACATCAACAAGATCGACGGCCTCGCCTTCCTGGAACTCGCCACGGTCACGCTGACGGTCGTCGGCGGCGTCTTCGCTTTCTATGTCCTGGTGGCGCTGCGCGCGCGCCGGCTGATCACCAGTTCGAAGGCGGTGCGGCTCGTCAATCGCGGCAGCAGCGTCGTCATGGCCGGCGCGGCGGTGGCGATCGCCTCGCGCTAGATCGTTTTCGAGCGAAGGGGATGCCGGTTCGCGTGAAGAAAACGCGAGGTTCGCCGCGCCCCGGCTTTCGCGCGTGTAAGCCGGCTGTCGAGCGGTTAGCATTGGCGCGAAAACGAATCACTCCCGGATACCCCATGCCGCTTTCGCGCGCCCGTGCCGCGCTCAAATCCGTCTTCGGCTATGACGATTTCCGCCCCGGACAGGACGAGGTCATCGCTGCGGTGATGCGCGGCGAGCATGTGCTCGCGGTGATGCCGACCGGCTCCGGCAAGTCCATGTGCTACCAGCTCCCGGCGATCGTCGATGGCGGGCTGACGCTGGTCGTCTCGCCGTTGATCGCGCTGATGCGCGACCAGGTGCAGCAGATGCAGCATGTCGGCGTGGCGGCGGCGACGCTGAACTCGATGAATGGCGAGGACGCCAATCGCGAGACGCTGCGGCGGCTGCGCGCCGGCGAGATCACGCTGCTTTTCGTCTCGCCCGAACGCCTCGCCGGCGACGGCCTGGTCTCGCTGCTCGCCGCCTGCGACGTGCGGCGGCTGGCGATCGACGAGGCGCATTGCGTGTCGCAATGGGGGCACGATTTCCGGCCCGAGTACCGCCAGCTCGCCTCGGTGCGCGAGGCGCTCGGCGGCGTGCAGGTGGTGGCGCTGACGGCGACCGCCGACCAGGCGACGCGCAACGACATCGCCGCCCAGCTGTTTCCGGAACCGCCCCGCGTCGTCGTGCATTCCTTCGACCGGCCCAACATCCATCTGCGCTTCGAGGCGAAGGACCGGCCGCGCACGCAGATCGCCGACTTCCTCGCCCGTCACAAGGGCGGCAGCGGCATCATCTACGCCTCGTCGCGCGACAAGACCGAGAAGCTTTCGGAATGGCTGGTCGGCAAGGGCATCCGCTCGGTGCCCTATCACGCCGGCCTCGACGCCGACACGCGCTCGCGCCACCAGGACATCTTCCTGCAGGAGGACGGCGTCGTCGTCGTCGCCACCGTCGCCTTCGGCATGGGCATCAACAAGCCCGACGTGCGCTTCGTGGTCCATGCCGATATGCCGGGCGGCGTCGAGGCCTATTACCAGGAGATCGGCCGCGCTGGCCGCGACGGCCTGCCGGCTGACACGCTCACCCTCTACGGCCTCGACGACATGGCGTTCCGCCGCCGCCAGATCGAGGAGAAGGCGATCAGTGAGGCGCAGCGCCGGGTCGAGATGAAGCGGCTCCAGGCGATGACGGATCTCGCCGAGAACGCCACCTGTCGGCGCCAGGCGCTGCTTTCCTATTTCGGCGAGCAGATGGGGCCGTGCGGGCATTGCGACCTCTGCCAGGGCGGCGCCGAGCTGGTCGACGCCACCATCGACGCCCAGAAGGTGCTCTCCGCCGTGGTGCGCACCGGCCAGCGCTATGGCGCCGCGCATCTGGTCGATGTCCTGCGCGGCGAGGCGACCGACGCCGTGCAGCGTCAGGGCCACGACCGCATCAAGACCTTCGGCGTCGGCACCGATCGCAGCGCCCATGTCTGGCGCACGCTGGTGCGGCAGCTCTTCGCCGCCGGCGCGCTCGCCGAGGCGAGCGCCGAGCATGGCGGCTTCCGCATCACCCCTGAATGCGAGGCGGTGCTGTTCGGCCACGAGAAGATCGCATTGCGCTCGATCCGCGAGGCGCCGCCGCGGCGCGGAGCCCGTCGCGCCGACAAGGACGACCGCGCCGATGGTCTCGACGAGGCGACGGCGACGATGTTCGAGCGGCTGCGCGCGCTCCGGCGCGAGATCGCCCGCGACGAGGGCGTGCCGGCCTACATGGTCTTCCCAGACCGCACGCTGATCGAAATGGCCGAGGCGATGCCTGGCACGCTCGACGAGATGCGCTCCGTGCAGGGCGTCGGCGAACGCAAGCTGACCCTCTATGGCGAGGCGTTCCTCGAGGCGCTGCGGCGTCTCGGCGTCCGATGCGGGGCGCGCCTGCCTGTGTGCGTGCCAGCCGCGCGCGACGCCGATCGCCACCAGCAGGCCGACGAGCAGCAGCCCGGCGATGATCAGCTTGTGATCCTGGTGCAGCCTGCCGGCGAAGCGCTCGACCGTCTGGCCGAACAGGTAGCCGATCGTGGTCATGATCGCCGCCCAGGCGGCGGCCGAGGCCAGGTTCAGCCCCGCATAGAGCACCGGGTTGACGCGGGCGATGCCGATCGCGATCGGGCTGATCGTCCGCATGCCGTAGATGAAGCGGAAGGCGAGGATGAACGCCACCTGGTTGCGCTGGATCTGGTCGAGCACCCGGGTGAACAAGGGTCGCTTCGTTTGACGCTGCACGAAGCGGCTGCCTGCGAAATAGCGCCCGACGAAGAACAGCAGCTGATCGCCGGTGACCGAGCCGGCGAAGGCGGCGAGGAACACGGAGTAGGGGGTCAGGACGTGCTGGTGCGCCAGGAAGCCGGCGGCGACCACCACGCTTTCGCCCTCGATGATGACGCCGAGATAGACGACGATCAGGCCGTACTGGACGAGGAAGGCGTGGATCGCAGACATCGGGCGGACATTCCTTGCGCGGGCGCCGGGACCGGCGGCAGGCCGACAGCATCCGGTGCCATGGCCAGGCTGGCAAGCGCCGTTGCGGTCATGGTGCCCGGATGGCGCGGCAGCTGCGTTTCGCCACGGCGCCGCCGCGATTTCCTGCTAGGGGAAAGGGTGCAATTTGCTTGTCCAGGCAATATATTAGCCACTCGATTCGACTGTTCGCGCGCACGCGCGCGCGACACGTTCAAGGAAGCCTGAATGTCCGATACCGCCCGCGATCAAGCCTCTGAAGCCTATGGCGCCGCTTCTACCAAGGTGCTCAACGGCTTGGACGCCGTCCGGAAGCGCCCGGGCATGTATATCGGCGACACCGACGACGGCTCCGGCCTGCACCACATGGTCTATGAGGTGGTCGACAACGCCATCGACGAGGCGCTGGCCGGCCATGCCGACGAGGTGAACGTCACCCTCAATCCGGACGGATCGTGCACGGTCCGCGACAATGGCCGCGGCATTCCGACCGATCTGCACGCCGAAGAGGGCGTCTCGGCGGCCGAGGTCATCATGACCCAGCTGCACGCCGGCGGTAAGTTCGACCAGAACTCCTACAAGGTCTCCGGCGGTCTGCATGGCGTGGGCGTCTCGGTGGTCAACGCGCTGTCGAGCTTCCTGAAGCTGAAGATCTGGCGCAACGGCAAGGTGCACGAGATCGAGTTCGCGCATGGCAACGCCGTGTCGCCGTTGAAGGTGGTCGGCGACTGGGACGGCCGCAACGGCACCGAGGTCACCTTCCTGCCATCGACCGAGACCTTCACCAAGGTCGAGTTCGATTTCGACACGCTGGAGCACCGGCTGCGCGAGCTCGCCTTCCTGAATTCCGGCGTCCGCATCGTGCTGACCGACAAGCGCGGCGTCGAGGTTCGGCGCGAGGAACTCGTCTATGACGGCGGCCTCGAGGCCTTCGTGCGCTATCTCGACCGCACCAAGAAGCCGCTGATGCCGGCGCCGGTCACCATGAGCAACGAGCGCGACGGCATCACCGTCGAGGTCGCGATGTGGTGGAACGACAGCTACCACGAGAACGTGCTCTGCTTCACCAACAACATCCCGCAGCGCGATGGCGGCACCCATCTCGCCGGTTTCCGCGGCGCGCTGACGCGCCAGGTGACCGGCTATGCCGACCGCGAGGGCATTTCGAAGCGCGAGAAGGTGTCGCTTTCGGCCGATGACTGCCGCGAGGGGCTGACGGCCGTGCTCTCGGTCAAGGTGCCGGACCCGAAGTTCTCGTCGCAGACCAAGGACAAGCTCGTCTCGTCCGAGGTGCGCCCGGTCGTCGAGAACATCGTCAACGAGATGCTCGGCCAGTGGTTCGAGGAGCATCCGGCGGAATCGAAGGCGATCCTGTCGAAGGTGGTCGAGGCCGCGACCGCGCGCGAGGCCGCCCGCAAGGCGCGCGAGCTGACCCGCCGCAAGGGCGCGCTCGACATCGCCTCGCTGCCCGGCAAGCTTGCCGACTGCCAGGAGCGCGACCCGGCCAAGTCCGAAATCTTCATCGTCGAGGGTGACTCGGCAGGTGGCTCCGCCAAGCAGGGCCGCAACCGCGAGAACCAGGCCGTGCTGCCGCTGCGCGGCAAGATCCTGAACGTCGAGCGGGCCCGCTTCGACAAGATGCTGTCGTCCGAGCAGATCGGCATGCTGATCATCGCGCTCGGCACCTCGATCGGCAAGGACGAGTTCACGCCGGAAAAGCTGCGCTACCACAAGATCATCATCATGACGGACGCCGACGTCGACGGCGCCCATATCCGCACGCTGCTGCTCACCTTCTTCTTCCGCCAGATGCCGGAGCTGATCGAGCGCGGCCATGTCTACATCGCCCAGCCGCCGCTCTATAAGGTGACCAAGGGCCGTTCGGAGCAGTATCTGAAGAACGAGCGGGCGCTGGAGGACTACCTGATCCAGCAGGGCCTCGACGAGGCCGCGCTGCAGCTGGAGGACGGCGAAGTCCGCGCCGGCGCCGATCTCGAACACCTGATCCAGGACGCGCGCCAGATCGCCCAGATCCTGAGCGGTATCCATACCCGCTACGATCGCGGCATGGTCGAGCAGGCGGCGATGGCCGGCGGCCTCGACCCGGCGCTGCTCGAGGACAAGGACCGCGCGCTCGCCGCCGCCCACGCCATTGCCGAGCGGCTCGACCTGATCGCCGAGGAAACCGAGCGCGGTTGGCAGGGCACGCTCGACCCGCAGGGCGGCTACCGCTTCGAGCGCGAGGTCCGCGGCGTCCGCGAGGTGCATTCGATCGACATGGCGCTGATCGATTCGGCCGATGCCCGCAAGCTTCACGCCATCGCCGCGCGCATCTCCGACGTCTTCGCCAGGCCTTCGACGCTGCGCCGCAAAGAGGTGTCGACGCCGATCCACGGCCCGCGTTCGTTGCTGGAGGCTGTCTTTGTCACCGGTCGCAAGGGCATCCAGCTGCAGCGCTACAAGGGTCTCGGCGAGATGAACGCCAGCCAGCTCTGGGAGACGACGCTCGACCCGAACGTCCGCTCGCTGCTGCAGGTGAAGATCAAGGAGGCCGACGCCGCCGACGATCTCTTCACCAAGCTGATGGGCGACGAGGTTGAGCCGCGCCGCGACTTCATCCAGGACAACGCCCTCAGCGTCGTCAATCTCGACGTCTGATCGGGAGGGGGCGCCGTCTCGGCCGGCCTATTCGGCCGGCACGGGACAGCTCATGTCGCCTTCCTGGCAGGCAAGCAGCGTCTTCAGTTGATCGAGGCGCGTGCGGGTGAGGCCATCGAGGCAGGCGGCGCGAACCATTGGATAGGCGCTGCCTCCCGATACGCCGGAACTGCGGAAGTCGCATTCGGCGTCGCGGAAGGCGATCCAGGCGCGCTGGGCGGCGACGAGTTGCTTGGCGGTGTCCGGATCGTCGGCGAGACGGCGGGTGATCGCCTGATAAGTGGTGTTCAGCTGCCTGTCGGTCGCCTTCAGCGCCATGTCCGCGCAGGCGGTCATCGTCGCCTGGTCTTCGGCATTGTCGCAGTCGACGGCCTGCGCCGCCGGCAGTCCCGCAAGCGTCATTGCGGCGATGAGAACGAAGCGGCGCATGGGTTTCTCCCCGGCTGATCCACGTCCAATAGAGGCCGGATTTCATCGGCCGGCAAGCGCCCGATGGTTCGAGGTTCGTAGCAATTTGCCGTCGCCATATTGCCCTCGCTCCGCCATCGGTTCATACGTCATGCGCTCGTCTACTTCCGCAAGCCGCGTGGCCGGTGCCATACTCGCCAGCATAAGCAGTGCGATGGTCAACAACTCACACGCATCAGGGATGAAACACATTGCAGCAACTCGCTGATATTGGCGTGCTCGGTCTCGCCGTGATGGGCGCGAACCTCGCCCGCAACGCTGCCCGCAAGGGCTTCGGTGTCGCCGTGTTCAATCGCAACGGCGCCCGCACCGACGAACTCATCAACGAGCATGGCGGCGAAGGCCGCTTCACGCCGTCGAAGACGATCCCTGAATTCGTCGCCTCGATCGCCAAGCCGCGCGCCATCATCATCATGGTCAAGGCCGGCCAGCCGGTCGACGACGTGATCGAGGAACTGCTGCCGCATCTGGAAGTCGGCGACATCATCATCGACGGCGGCAACTCGCTCTACACCGACACCAACCGCCGCTTCCATTACCTCAAGGACCGGGACATCAAGTTCATCGGCATGGGCGTTTCGGGCGGCGAAGAAGGCGCGCTCGAAGGTCCGAGCATGATGCCGGGCGGCACGCGCGAGGCCTATTCCCGCATCGAGCCGATCGTCACCAAGATGGCGGCTCAGGTCGATGGCGAGCCCTGCTGCACCTATATCGGCACCGAGGGTTCCGGCCATTACGTCAAGATGGTGCATAATGGCATCGAATATGCCGATATGCAGCTGATCACCGAGGCCTATGACCTGTTCAAGACGGTCTATGGGCTGGAGGCCGGCGCGATCGCCGACATCTTCGCCGAATGGAACAAGGGCGAGCTCAACTCCTACCTGATCGAGATCACCGATGCCGTGCTGCGCAAGGTCGACTCGACCGGCAAGCCGCTTGTCGATTCGATCGTCGACGAAGCCGAGCAGAAGGGTACCGGCCGCTGGACCGCCCAGTCCGCGCTCGATCTCGGCGTGCCGCTGACCTCGATCACCGAGGCCGTGTTCGCCCGCGCGCTTTCCGGCCGCCGCGCCCAGCGCGCCGAGGCGGAAAAGCGCTTCCCGCATCCGGCCACGACGAAGCGGACCATCACCCAGGCCGACATCGACGCGATCCGAGATGCGCTCTACGCGTCGAAGATCGTTGCCTATGCGCAAGGCTTCGAGCAGCTCGCCGTCGCCTCGCAGCAGTTCGGCTGGGACCTGAAGCTCGGTGACCTCGCCACCATCTGGCGCGGCGGCTGCATCATCCGCGCCCGCTTCCTGAACCGCATCCGCGAGGCCTACGAAACGGGCGGCGCCGGCGACAACCTGCTGCTGCAGGACTATTTCCGCGACGCCGTGGTCCAGGCAGAGGCGAACTGGCGCAAGGTCGTCGGCCTCGCCATCGCCGAGGGCATCCCGGTTCCGGCCTTCGCCTCGTCGATCGCCTATTATGACGAGCTGCGCCGCGCCCGCGGCCCGGCCAACCTGCTGCAGGGCCCGCGCGACTATTTCGGCGCCCACACCTATGGCCGCCTCGACAAGCCCGGCAAGTTCCACACCCGCTGGAGCCAGGACGGATCCGAGATCCAGGCCTGAGGCCGCTTCGCGCCGCCGCCGGCGCGGAAACAAAATGATACCGTCGCGCAACGCACCGTTGCGCGACGGCCCAAATCCGGGCGCATTCGCCCGCAATCCTGCCGTTACGGATCGCACGGGCATTGCACGAACGATCCATCGCTCCCACATGGTGTCAGCGATATTGAACAGGCGGAGATGATGACGACCTACCGGACCTACGTGCTTTCAGGCCCCCGTGGCGCGACCAGCTGGAAGGACAAGCTCAAGCTTGGCGCAGCCATGGTCGTCGGCGCTGCCGTGGTCTTCGCGGCTCTGGTGGTGTCGTTCTCGATCGCGCTGGTGCTGATCCCCGTCCTTGCCGTCGTCTATCTCTTCCGCAAGCGGATCTTGCGCGCCATCCTGGCGCGCGCCATGCCACCGGGCGCGCAGCCCGGCGCCGCCGGTTTCGGCCGGGAGACCGGCTACGACACGGCCTATGAGACGGCGACGCCCTTCGAAGAGCCCAATCCGTTCCGTGGCGCGTCCGGTCCCCGTGCCGGCGACGGCCCGACCATCGACGCGGACTACCACGTCGTCGAACCGCGCGACCGCGACGGCAAGCGCTGAACCCTTTCCCCCTCCCGATCGCGACCCGGTCGCCCGAATGTGACCGGGCGGCCGTCGCGAACGCCCTCCTGCCATGGCCGCGATCGGCTAAGCTTCCAGGCTCGCGCCGCGTGGCGGCGCGGCGTGTATCGGCTCGCCGGTCCTGCCGGCGTCGCCGCAAGCCATGGGAGGAAGCGATGCAGGACGCCCTCAATCTCGCCAGTCTCCGCAAGGCGGTGGAAGGCAACGACGCCCGGGCGCTGACGGCGTTCTACGCCGACGACGCCGAAGTCCGCGTGATCGACCAGGATCATCCGCCGAGCCGGCCGCTGGTGCTCAAGGGCAAGAAGGCGATCGGCGCCATGCTCGACGACGTCTGCAACCGCGCCATGAAGCACCATGTCGACGACGGCCTGATCGACGGCAGCCATCTCGCCTTTTCCGAGACCTGCACCTATCCGGACGGCGTCAAGGTCTACATGAGCGCCATGCTGGAGCTCGCCGACGGCAAGATCCGCCGCCAGACCAACATCCAGGCCTGGGATCATTGAGGCTGGGTGCCGCTGCCCCAGTTCCACGCTCGCCGTCATCCCGGACGCAGCGCAGCGGAGATCCGGTATCCATGCAGCCGCGAAGCCGGGAGTTTCGCGGTGGTCAGTCCGGCTGAATGATCCCGGGTCCAGCCCGGGATGACCGCGGGTTCGCGGCCATGATTGCATGAGCTGGAGAGACCGGAGAGCCTGCCTCACCGTTCCAGCCGGTTGACGAACCAGCGGGTCAGTTCGATCCAGACCTGGTCCTTTTCGGCCGCGTCCTCGATACCGTGCTCGATGTTCGGGTTGTCGTTCACCTCGATGACGAAGAAGCCGTCGTCGGTCTGCTTGATGTCGACGCCATAGAGCCCGCTGCCGATCAACTGCGCGGAGCGGAGGCCGATGTCGATCACCTCCGGCGGCGCCTCGCCGATCGTCATCGAGCGCAGGCCGCCTTCGAGCGCCTTGCCGTTCCGCTGGTGCTTGACGATCTGCCAGTGCTTGCGCGCCATGGTGTACTGGCAGACGAACAGCGGCTTGCCGCCGAGCACGCCGACGCGCCAGTCGAACTCCGTCGGCATGAATTTCTGCGCCAGCAGCAGATCGGTGTCCTTGAACCAGGCGCGCGCCAACTGGTCCATCTCGCGATGGTTGTCGACCTTCTTCACGCCGCGCGAGAACGAGGAATCCGGGATTTTCATCACCAGCGGGAAGCCGAGCTCGTCGGCCGCCCGCTCGAGGTCGCCATTGCCGGCGAGGATGATGGTCGGCGGCACGGCGATGCCGTTCCCGGTCATCAGCTCCTGCAGATAGACCTTGTTGGTGCAGCGGATCATCGAGACGGGATCGTCGATCACCGGCATGCCTTCCTGCACGGCGCGGCGGGCGAAGCGATAGGTGTGATTGTCGATCGAGGTCGTCTCGCGGATGAACAGCGCGTCGAACTCGGCCAGCCGCGCCAGGTCCTTCCTGGTGATCGGCTCGACTTCGACGCCGAGCTTCTCGGCGATGCGGGCCCAGTGCTTCAGCGAGGCGAGGTTCGAGGGCGGCATCGCCTCGGCCGGGTCGTGCAGCACGGCGAAGGAATAGCGCGGCGCCGTCGGCGTCGCCTTCTTCGAGCGCCATTCGCGGCGCGTATGGTCGTGTAGCGCCTGATGGAAAAAGGCGAGCTCATCGGCGGTCAACTTGTTGATCGGCACCGGGGCGAGCTTGCGGATCTCGGCGCGGCCCGCGGGCTCGATCGTCACCTCCAGCACCGGGCAGCGGAACCAGTCGAACAGCAGCCGCGCGA
>JAFKJZ010000094.1:11025-17487 GCA_017305815.1 Hyphomicrobiales bacterium | reverse complement strand
GGCCTGCCGGACCCTCTGCGAGCCTATCATTCCTATCCGCACCAGCTTTCCGGCGGCATGGGCCAGCGCGTCATGCTGGCGGCGACGCTGATCGCCGAGCCGCGCCTGCTGATCGCCGACGAGCCGACCTCGGCGCTCGACCGCGACCTGCGCGAACAGGTGCTCGACCTGATGCTGAAACTGGTCGACGAACGGCAGATGGGGCTGATCCTGATCAGCCATGATCTCGACCAGGTGGCGCGTTTCTGCGACCGGGCGCTCGTCATGTATCGCGGCGACATCGTCGATCGCCTGCCGGCGGCGGAGCTCGCGAATTCCGAGCATCCTTACACCAAGACGCTCTGGGCCTGCCGGCCGTCGCCGGAGACCTTCGGCACGCTGCTGCCGACGCTCGACCGCGTCCGCCTGGAGGCCGGCGCATGAGCCTCGTCGATATCAGCGATCTCAACGTCACCTTCCGCGACCAGGACGTCGGCCGCCATATCCTGCGCGGCATCACGGTCGCGATCGGGGAGGGCGAGACGTTCGGGCTGCTCGGGCCTTCCGGCTGCGGCAAGTCCACGCTGCTGCGCGTCATCGCCGGGCTGAACCGTGACTGGCATGGCTCGATGGCGCTTCTCGGCGCGCCCGTGGCGCCGCGCCGGCGCTTCACCGGGGCGCTGCGCCGGCAGGTGCAGATGGTGTTCCAGGATCCATACGCCTCGCTGCATCCGCGCCACACGATCGGCCGCGCGCTGCGCGAGCCGCTCGTCGTCAACGGTCTCGACAATCCCGACAAGCGTGTCGCCGAGGCGCTCGCCGAAGTCGGGTTCGGCCCGGATGTCGCGGCGCGATATCCGCATCAGCTTTCCGGCGGCCAACGCCAGCGCATCGCCATCGCACGCGCCCTGCTGCTTCGGCCGAAGCTGCTGCTGCTCGACGAGCCGACCTCGGCGCTCGATATGTCCGTGCAGGCGGAAATCCTGAACCTGCTCGTCACGCTGAAGGCGCGCTTCGGCATGACTTTCGTGCTGGTGAGCCACGACCCGGACGTGATCGGCCATATGTGCGACCGCGCCGCGCGCATGGCGGAAGGGCGGATCGCCGCCACGTTCGACCGACCGGCCCTTGCCGCCGGCGCCGCCGCCGCGCGATGATCTCAGGAACATGGAGGGGAACGAATGAGCGACGAGGCCCTGCTGCAGGAACTTCTCGACCAGGAAAAGCGGCTGGTGTTCGACCGCTTCGACAACGACACGGCGATTGCGCTTGGCCAGCGCATCATCGAGCGGGCGCGGCTCGACGCGCTTTCGATCGTCGTCGAGATCGCCCGCGGCGAACAGCGGCTGTTCTACTGCGCGCTGGCCGGCACCTCGGCCGACAATGAATTCTGGGTCGCCGGCAAGACGGCGGTCGTGCGCCGCTACGGCCATTCCTCGTTCTACATGGGCCAGAAGGCGCGGGTGAAGGGCGTCGATTTCGCCACCGCGCAGCAGGTCGACCCGCACAAATATCTGCCGCATGGCGGCGCCTTCCCGATCATCGTCCGCCATGTCGGCATGGTCGGCACCGCGACGGTTTCCGGCCTGCCGCAGGCGGAGGACCATCGCCTGGTGGTGACGGTGATCGAGGAGATGCTGGCGGAGCTCCGCGACGGCGAGGCCCGCCCCGAGGTGTGGACGGCGTAGGCCCGGTACTCGCGCCTTCTTTCACCTCTCCCTGAGGGTCGGAGCGCAGCTCCGGGTGAGGGTTTACGTCCTCTCCGGACGGTTCCCGGGATCCATGCAGCCGCGCCGACGACGAGCGGCGCGCTGCCTGAGGCACCTGCGCGGCCCCGATATGGATTCCTGCTTTCTTTCGCAGGAATGACGGATGTGTGGTGTCTAGGCTGCCGCTGTGCCCACGCAAGCCAGCCCCCGTCCTTTGGAAGGGGATAAGCTGTATCGGATCGGGCCGCTTCAGACGAAGTTGGCGCGGTCGGGGTGGTCGCGCAGCAGCGCCGCCTTCAGCTTCTCGATCGCCCGGCTCTCGATCTGGCGGACGCGTTCCTTGGAGATGCCCAGCGTCTCGCCGAGCGATTCCAGCGTCGCGCCTTCCTCCCGCAGCCGCCTCTCGCGCAGGATTCGCACCTCGCGGTCGGACAGCACCGCCATCGCGTCGTGCAGCCAGGTGACACGCCGCTCGCTGTCGATGACGTCGCCGACCATCTGGTCGGGCAGGGGCGTCTCGTCGACGAGGAAGTCCTGCCGGTCTGAACTGGCGGCCTCGGTGTCGTAGGCCGGGGCGTTGAGCGAGGTATCGGCGCTCGAGAGCCGCGCATCCATCAGCGCCACGTCATTGGTCGAGACGCCGACGGCGATGGCGATCTGCTGGTAGATCTGCTGATTGGGGATCGGCACCGCGCCCTGCGAGAGCTTGGCCCGGAGACGGCGCAGGTTGAAGAAGAGCGCCTTCTGGGTCGAGCTGGTGCCGCCGCGCACGATCGACCAGTTGCGCAGGATGTAGTCCTGGATCGAGGCGCGGATCCACCAGGTCGCATAGGTCGAGAAGCGGACGTCGCGATCGGGCTCGAACCGGGCGGCCGCTTCCAGCAGGCCGACATGGCCCTCCTGGATCAGGTCGCTCATCGGCAGGCCGAAATGGCGGAAGCGTGAAGCGATGGCGATGACCAGCCGCATATGCGACGCGGCGAGCCGGTGCAGCGCCGCCTGATCCTTCACGTCGCGCCAACGCATGGCGAGATCTTTTTCCTCATCCCGCTCGAGATAGGGCGCCTGCATCGCCGCCTTGACGAATTGACGCCCAGAGATCGCCGATGTGCCCATGCGACCTGCTCCTGTCCTGGAAGGTTTCGTGCGCCCCGCTACTGACAAGACCAAGCCTACGCCGCGGTTCCGAAAAGGCGACGCACATTGGTGTGATGCAACCGTAAGAACGATGTGATGGCGACAGAGCGTCGCGGTCGCCGGTCCGCAGTCGATCCGGCGGTCCCTGAAAAGACGCATAAAAAAACGCCCGGCAAGCCGGGCGTTTTTGTCGAATTCCAGGACGGCGGGACTTATGCGGCCTCGTCGTGCTTCTCGTCGTCGCCGTCGATCTCGGCCGTGGTCTCTTCGTCGACCTTGCCGCCGCGCTTGGGGCTCTTGGCAAGGTTCTGCTCGATCTGGCGGACCGCTTCGGTCTCGGAGATCTCGTTCACGGCCGCGATCTCGCGCGACATGCGGTCGAGGGCCGCCTCATAGAGCTGGCGCTCGCTGTAGGACTGCTCCGGCTGGGTGTCCGAGCGATAGAGGTCGCGGACGACTTCGGAGATCTGGATCAGGTCGCCGGAGTTGATCTTCGCCTCGTATTCCTGGGCGCGACGGCTCCACATGGTGCGCTTGACGCGGGCGCGGCCACGGATGGTCTCGAGCGCCTTCTTGACGGTCGGTGCGTCCGAGAGCTTGCGCATGCCGACCGATCCCGCCTTCGCGACCGGGACGCGCAGCTTCATCTTGTCCTTCTCGAAGGCAATGACGAAGAGCTCAAGCTTGATGCCGGCCACTTCCTGCTCTTCGATGCCGACGATCTCGCCGACGCCATGCGCCGGATAGACGATGTGTTCGCCGGTCTTGAAATCGGAGCGCTGAGTGGTCTTCTTCAGGGTGGCCATACGCGTATCAACTCCGTTAAATTGGCGGGGCCCGGCTCGCCAAGCCAAGGGCCGGATTCGGACGAAACCCGTCTCATCCGTGGCTAAGGCAAACCCGACCGGTCCCGGAACAAGACGTTCCGGGGGCGACCCGGCCGGGGTCGCTCATCCACTGTCAGCCGATCAGGAAAACGCTCGCCCCATATGAGTTCTGTGCGCGCGCAATCAACATCGACGACGATCCATCGCCAGCGCGCCTTAATGTCGCGGCTGGACGACTTATCGCTTCAATGTTGAGGGTTGTTCACGAACAAAACACCAAAACGGTGCGGTGACGCCGTAAGTGGTTACCGACTGTATTTGTATATATATCACAAAATACCCAAAAATCAAAGCACTGCCGTCAGGGCGCGCCGGGGCGCCGCTGGGGCAGGCCGATCATCGGGTTCCGCGTCGGTCGGAGGGCGGCCGAAAGGCTGGCCCGGATCAGTCGCCTTCGCCGGGTTCGGCGGAGAACTGGGTGTCGAGCTTGTTGGCGACGCCGTCGAACTCGGCCGCTTCCGGGAGCGGGTCCTTGCGCACGGTTATGTTCGGCCACTTCTCGGCATATTCGGCGTTGAGCTTCAGCCACTTCTCGAGGCCCGGCTCGGTATCCGGCTTGATCGCCTCGGCCGGGCATTCCGGTTCGCAGACGCCGCAGTCGATGCATTCATCCGGATGGATGACGAGCATGTTCTCGCCCTCGTAGAAGCAGTCCACCGGACACACTTCGACGCAATCCGTGTACTTGCAGCGGATGCAGTTGTCAGTCACGACATAGGGCAAGATCGTCTCCTCGGGCGAGCACGCTCCAAGCTCGCCGGCGTCGTCTGGGTAAACGCTTTAGTTGGACGGCGCAAGGATCGCGGATGCCGCAGCGCCGCTCCAAAGTCGAATGAATTTCCTCAATCTTCGTCGTCGCTTGGAAAATTCTCGCCATCGTCGTCCGAGACGGCGGAATGGAACGCGTCGAGCACCCGGCGATCACGCTTTGTCGGCCTCGGGCCGTTCCGCACCACCGGTTCGGTCAGGATCGCCGGCGGCGTCAGGTCCTCGTAGAGGCGCTGCGCCTCCGGGGCGGGACCGCGGCGCATGCCGGGGTCGAGGATCTTCACCACCCGCACCTGCCGCTCCAGAGACAGGGTGAGGACGTCGCCGGGCCGCACGAGGCGGCTCGGCGCGTCGATCTTGTCGCGATTGACCCGGACCTTGCCGGCCAGGACCAGCTTCTGGGCGATCGAGCGGCTCTTCGCGAAGCGGGCGAACCAGAGCCATTTGTCGATGCGCTGGCGTCCGGTCTCCTCGCTCATCGCCGCTCCGCGCCTGCCTCAGCCGCCGCGCTTCTTGGCTTCGAGGTCGGCCTTCAACGCCGCCAGCGCCGCGAAGGGCGAGTTCGGGTCGATCGGGCGCTCGCGGCGTGGCTCCTCGCGGCGCGGCTGCGGCGCATTCTGGCCCTGACGGTTGTCGCCGCCCTTGCCACGGTGCTCGCCACCCTTGCCGCGATGATCATTGCCGCGATGGTCGTTGCGGTCGCCCCGCTCCGGACGCGGACCGCGCTGCTGCTGCGGGCGGCCGCCCTGGCGGCGTCCGTCGCGTTCGCCGTCCTGCTGGCGGCCACGGCCGCCGTCGCGGCCTTCCGGCTTCGCCTCGCCGGCGCCGGCTTCCGCCGGGGCGCCATGCTGCGGACGACGGTCGCGGCGATGGTCGCGCTGCTGCGGCCGGCGGTCGAAGCGGCCGGGACGCCAGACATCGATCATCTCCGGCTCGGCCGGGACGGCCGGCTCGGCGTCGCCCGTTTCGAGCGACGGCGCCTCGACGACCGGGGTCGCGTCGGCCTCCGTCGCCTCTTCGGCGGTTTCGGCTTCGGTCGTGGTCTCGGTGACGACGGTCTCCGCCGTCTCCTCCGTCACCACCGTCTCGCCCGCCGGGGCTTCGACGGCCGCGTCGGTGGCGGTCTCGGTCTCGGTGGTTTCCACCGTCTCTTCCGAAACAACGGTCATGGCCGGGGCTGCTTCTTCCGCCACGGGCGCGGCCTTCGGCGGCGCCGGACGGCGGTCGAGGCGGTAGCCGAGCGACTTCAGCACGCCGGCGAAATCCTCGCCCGAGCAGCCGAGCAGCGAGGTCATCGCCACGGTGACGGTGAAGCCGTTGCCGTCGACGGCGCCCTCGGGCGGCACGAGATTGTCGGAGGTCGGCTTCCAGGCGATCAGCGGGCGGATGATGTCCGCGAGCCGCTCGAGGATGTCGATGCGGACGGCGCGGTTGCCGGCGATGCGATAACCGACGACGCGGTAGAGCGGGCGTGCGAAGCTCGGATCGACCGGCACCGTGGTGCGGCCGGTGGCCGAAAGCTGCGGCAGCTCGATCAGGCCCGGGGCGTCGAGGCCCTGGTTCTTCAGCGCCCAGAGCATGGCGTTCAGCGCGCTCGGGGCGGGCTTCAGCAGCGCCGGGACGTAGATGTGGTAGGCGCCGAAGCGGACGCCGAGCTTGCGCAGGCTCGAACGGGCCTCCTGGTCGAGCGCCTTGATCTCCTCGGCGATCTCCGAGCGCTCCAGCACTCCCTGGCCCTCGACGAGGCGGAAGGCGATGCCGCGGGCCGGACCCGAAAGCTCGACGCCGGCGAGCAGCTCGAACAGCGGCTTCAGCAGCGTCTCGATATGGCTCTTCAGCCAGATGTCGACGCGGTCCTGCACGCGCTCGCGCGCCGGGCCGGTCAGGCCCTCGTCGGCGAGCAGCAGGAGGCGCGGCTTCAGCACATCGTCGGTCGCGAGGATCTTCGCCACCGGCGCACCCAGCCAGCGCAGCGTGCCGTC
>JAFKJZ010000094.1:0-10988 GCA_017305815.1 Hyphomicrobiales bacterium | reverse complement strand
GGGATTGGGCGCATTGCCGATCTTCTCGGCGCGGCGCTCGATCTCGCCGGCAAGCGCCTTCTGCGCCACGGCGCCGATCGCCTTGGCGTCCGGTCCGTCGGCCTGGGGATCTGGCGTGAAGCGGAAACCCTGCAGGCTTCCGACATGCTGTCCCTCGACCAGCACATCGCCGGAGGTCGTGATTTCTGCTTCAAGCATGGCGTTTTCTCTAAGCCGCTTCATCAGTACACTGGTGCGCCGATCCACGAAACGCTGGGTGAGCCTTTCGTGGAGCGCATCGGAAAGACGATCCTCTATCGCGCGGGTGCGCTCCTGCCAATGGCGAGGATCCTTAAGCCAGTTAGGCCGGTTTGCCGCAAAGGTCCATGTCCGAATGTGCGCAATGCGGTTGGCGAGCGTATCGATATCGCCATCTGTGCGATCTGCAAAGGCGACCTGACGCTTAAACCAGTCATCCGGCACCGCCCCTTCGCGCGCGACGAAGGTGAAGATATCGCCGACCAGTTCGGCATGATTAGCCGGTGCAATGCGTCGATAATCGGGCGTCTGGCAAATATCCCACAGCAGTTCGAGCCGTTCGCGCCGGTCGGCGAGCGCCCGGATACCGGGATCGCGGGCGAGGATTTCGAGCACCGTCACGTCCTCGGAAGGCGGCGCCTTCGACAGGCCTTCCATGCCCGGCGGCCGGTCCAGGCTGGCGCGCAGCGCGTCGATCGAACGGAAATCGAGCGCACGATTGCGCCATTGCAGCGTCCGGACCGGCATGAAGTGGTGGCTCTCGAGCGCCTCGATCAGCTCGTCCTCGAAGGGATCGACCTGGCCGGTGACCCCGAAGCTGCCGTCGCGGGTGTGGCGGCCGGCGCGGCCGGCGATCTGGCCGAGCTCGGCCGCCGTCAGCCGGCGATACTGGAACCCGTCGAACTTGCGCTCCTGCGCGAAGGCGACATGGTCGACATCGAGATTGAGGCCCATGCCGATCGCGTCGGTGGCGACGAGAAAATCGACATCGCCCGACTGATAAAGCTCGACCTGGGCGTTTCGCGTGCGCGGCGAGAGCGATCCCAGCACGACGGCGGCGCCGCCGCGCTGGCGCCGAATCAGCTCCGCCACCGCATAGACCTCGTCGGCCGAGAAGGCGACGACGGCCGAGCGGCGTGGCAGGCGGGTGATCTTCTTCGAGCCGGCATAGGTCAGCATCGACATGCGCGGCCGGGTGATCACCTCGATGCCGGGCAGCAGCTTTTCCAGGATGCCGCGCATGGTGGCGGCGCCGAGAAGCAGCGTCTCGTCGCGCCCGCGCAGATTGAGCAGCCGGTCGGTGAAGACATGGCCGCGGTCGAGATCGGCGGCGAGCTGGATCTCGTCGATCGCCACGAAGGAAACGTCTGTGTGCGAGGGCAGCGCCTCCACCCTGCAGACGCTAAAACGCGGATTGGGCGGGACGATCTTTTCCTCGCCGGTGATCAGCGCCACCGATTCCGTGCCGATGCGGGCGGCGATGCGGCCATAGACCTCGCGCGCGAGCAGGCGCAGCGGCAGGCCGATGATCCCCGAGGAATGCGCCAGCATTCGCTCGATCGCCAGATGCGTCTTGCCGGTGTTTGTCGGACCCAGGACGGCAGTGACGTTGCGCCCGCCCGCTCCGGCGCCTGGTGGTCTTGTCCGTTCATTCATATCGCGGGCAGTCTCACTTCCAGATCAACGCTTCCGAGCCTGTTCTGTATCTTATCGGCACACAAAACAGACTCGAATTCTTGCCGCAGACGGTCCCGATTAAACTTTGGAACCTTTCTGGAACAAACGATGTCCGAATCGCTGACTCGCCGGAAATCGCGTTCTGTTCACCACCATATATGTGCCGGCCATCCGGAAGCGCCACGAAATAGTGCCGCAGCCGCCGTCGCGCGGACCGGAGCGGCCCTTTCGGCGTTAACGCTTTCACCCTTGGCGCCATGCCGGCATGGTTAGCGAAAGGTGAATGATTTCAACCCATTCCACGCGGTGCCGTTTAAGAATTCGATCGAATCCGGAACGGAGCATGGACGAATCGCTGGCGAATCGCGGTTCCCGATTCGTGCCGACTAGCGCTGGTGGGCGGTTGCCGTTCAGACCCCATCGGCAGGGCGCGCAACGGACCGGCGACAGGGGGCGTTCCGCGCGCAACCGGATTCGGGGCGTCGCGGCGTTAACGGATGGCGGCAACCATGTCGCAATTCGGGACAGGGCGAATGTATCTCGCCGACTGCCTCCTAAACGATCCTAAGGGATCGCCTCTATGCCACACGCTCTGAGGAAAGCGTAAGTCTCGTCGTAGAATTCCGGCGCGCGCGTTTTGTCCTCGGGCTCTCCTTGGGGGACAAAAATGACCATCCCCTGGCGGGCTCGTGTCAGAAGCACTCGATAGGCGTTTGCGCGATAAGTCCGACGGACCTCGTCGTTGATTCTCTGCCAAGCCGCGCCCCGGAAATTGTAGTGAGACCATCCCTGTGGGCTCTGGCGCAGGTCAGCGTCCCAGCAGACGCCGACCCAGACGTCGTCGTTGCCGTTCAAAAGCCAGTTTTCTGGGTCAATCTTCGCCTTCACGTGCAAGCCTTCAGGCTTGAGGCGCAAGGCCCCTGACGATGCAACGAGTCCTGTTCGCTCTGTGCCACGGGCCTGAAGGCGTAGCCAACGTCTGGCCGAAGCTAGGTCGCGCGTTATGGCGAGAGGGTAATGAGTTAGCTCTGCCTTCAACGCAAAGGCGCGAGTTGAGTCGCCCTCTATGACCGCACCTACGAACTCGGAGAGCTTTTCGGCGCGATAGGAGCGCACCGAAACGGCCAAATGCAGGTCCTCGACAACGGTAGCGTTGCGTCTGCTCAGTTTTGAATTGAGATCCTGGCCCCAGCTATAGTTAGGGTGGATTATGTGGCCCGAATGATAGATATGCCAGTCGGGGAAGTGGTTCTGAAGAGCGCTGAACCATTCCACCAAGCCAGCTTCGCCAGTGTTAATCTCTTGGCCGCCGCCAATCAGGCATATGATCGTCGCCCAGTCGGTCCGGCGATCCATGACGCTGATCAAGAACTCTGGCTCTGACATGTCAAACGAGGGCATGCCTCGTTTTTGAGTCATGAATTTCTCAGCGTGCTCGCGATCCCAGGCTCGTTGGGCTTCATCAAACACGACGACGTGCTCAACGGGTGGCTTGTCGCTTCGCAGTGCCTCGTCCAAAGGAACTGACCTTTTCGAAAGCCGATTTCTTGTCCATCCGGTCGCCCCGCATGCTGGCGCGGGCGACGTCATCGCGCGCGAGCGCCTCGCGCAGGACCGTAACCAATGGTCCGTTCCCAGACAGGAAGACCGCGTGTTCCTCCGAATCGCTGTCGTTGCGAGTGGAAATGTTCAGTCCGGCCAGCGTCTTTCCGGCTCCGGGGACACCGGTTACGAAGCAAATGGCTTTACGGGAATTGGCGCGAGCCTCTTGGACAACCGCCTGCAATGCGGATGCGGTCAGTGTCAGATTCTTCGTGCCTGCGTCGGCGCGGGAAATTTCCTCGACTTTGTGACCCTGGTAGAGCGCCTGAGCGGCTTCAACAATCGTCGGAGTTGGGTGGTATCCACCTTCGGCCCAGTTGGCCATCGGTGCTTGCGGCATTTCGCCGAAGCCCTGAATAGCGTGGGGTCTAGATCGCGGATCGCCCGTCACGCTTTCAATCAGAGACGCCAAATCGCTGCCGTTGGAGAGAAGCGGGCGAGCTACCGAATCGTCGAACCAGACAACGGTGTTGACGACCGGGCTTGCGGCAGTTGCCACGACAATCGGGACAATCGGTTTGTCGTGGCTATGCTCGTGGAAGTTTTTCAAATCCAGAGCGTAGTCGAGCACCTGATCCATGGCGGCGCGATCTTGAGTTCGAGCGCCGACCTTGTACTCGATGAGAAAAATGACGTTCGCACTGTGAACGATCGCGTCTACTCTTTTTCCCATTCGTGGGATCGCAAATTCGAAGAATACGTCGCCGTCGCTGAGCGTCAGCATCCCCAACTGCTGCTTCAGCTGGCTGATCTGGCAGACCCAGGCGTTCGTTTGCTGGATCTCTAGGCTGAAATGATGCGCCTTGGTGAGGGTGCCTAAGATTGATTCGCTAGAATCGGTCAGAAACTCGCGGATGGATTTCTGATAGTAGGCTCTACGCAGCATTGGCTGTTCGCTATTGTCGAATGGAATGCAACGAACCATTCGACAACAGGCGTGACAAATGGCTTAAGCCATCCGTCATATGGATGAAAGCATAACGATCTATTAGTCGTTCGGCTTACTTATCTCCGGCTTTAAGAGCGCTGGGCAGGACTTGGCCCGATCCCCTCACTCCGCCGAGGCGCGCTGGGTCTCGGCTTCGCCGACGAAGCGGGAGGCGTGGATCGTCAGCATGCCGACCTCGGTCCCGATCTGCATCCGGTAGGGCATCATCACGCCGAGCGCCTCGACCGGCGCCAGCCAGACCTCGAGCGCTTTGTTGTTTTCCATGTATTCGATCGCCTCGCGCGTCGGCCGATGGCCGGCGACGGGGACGTAGCGCGCGCCGCAGACGACGACCGAGCCCTTGTAGGAGCCGTTCAGGCCGTCGACCTCGGCCGTGCCCTTGTAATAGAGCTTGACGTCGAAGCGCTGCCAGCCGTCGAAGACGGGAACCGTGCGGTTGCAGGCGGCCGTCATGTTGCCCTTGGGCAGCGGCACGATCATCGCGCTCAGGGGATCGAAGATGTTGCGCTTGTGCTGTGGCAAGAGCGGCACGCGGTCGGCCTTCTTGGCGAGCGGCGGCAGGGCGGCGACCTGGACGATGTTGCCGGCGTTCATCTGCATCGAGACGCTGCTGTTGCGCTGGCCGTTCTCGCTGGTGTCGAGCAGGTAGGCGGCCGGCAGGACGCGCGAGCCGACGATGCTGCCGCTGCTCTTCAGGAAGCCCTTGCCGTCGGAGACGAAGCGGGTGACGCCGCTGGTCGTGCCGCGCACCGTGATGGTGTAGCCCTTGCCGTCGAAAACCGTGTCGAGGGCGAAACGGCCGATGGTGATGCCGCCGAGCAGGATGGTATAGCTGGCGTCGACCTTGCCGGATTGCGGGCCGGCAGGCGCGGCCTGGGCGATCGGCGCGACCGAAGTCGTGGGCGCGGCGGCGAGGAGGGCCGGCAGGACAAGGGCGCGGAGGATGCGGAGCGGTCGCATGAAAAGGGTTCCGTCGAAGGAGCGGCCAAGGCCGATTCCCGTCCCGGGATCGGCTCCAGCTTCGTGGTCGTGATGATGCCCCCAAATCACATCGTGCGATTCTAGGTGATTTGCCCCGTCTTCGTCACTAGTCATCCCGCGCTGAATGCTTGACGGGCGAAGCTTCGGCCACTATGAGAAGGCCCACTTTCCGATACCCCTGCTGCGATCGAGGCCGAGACCGGCGCGTTGCGGCGGAATAGAAGGATTTTTGTTATGTCCCGTGTCTGCGAGTTGACCGGCAAGGCCGTTATGACCGGCAACACCGTCAGCCATGCCAACAACAAGGCCCGTCGCCGCTATCTGCCGAACCTCGTCAACGTGACGCTGATCAGCGACGCGCTCGGCCGCAGCTTCAAGCTGCGCGTTTCGGCTCACGGCCTGCGCTCGGTCGAGCACCGTGGCGGTCTCGACGCCTTCCTCGCCAAGGCCAGCGCTTCGGAGCTGTCCGATCGCGCCCTGACGCTGAAGCGCGCCATCGCCAAGAAGCTCGAACTCGACGGCGCTGCCGCCGCCTGAGGCTTTGATGATCAAGCCGGGTCACATCCTAGCGGCCGCCTTCATGGCGGCCGTTGTCGTTCTGTCGAATATCCTCGTCCAGTACCCGGTCGAGGCGACGGTTGGCCGACTCCAGCTCGCGGATCTCCTGACCTGGGGGGCGTTCACCTATCCGTTCGCCTTCTTCGTCAGCGACCTGACCAATCGCCGCTACGGCCCGCGCGTCGCGCGGCTGGTGGTGCTGGTCGGCTTCGTCTGCGCCGTCATCGTCTCGTTCAAGCTGGCGACGCCGCGTCTCGCGATCGCCTCGGGCACGGCCTATCTGGTGGGCCAGCTGCTCGACATCAGCCTGTTCGCGCGGCTGCGTCGGCAGGCCTGGTGGCGGGCGCCGCTGGCGGCCTCGGTCGTCGGCTCGGTGATCGACACCGCGATCTTCTTCACGCTCGCCTTTGCCCCGCTTGCGGCTTTCCTCGGCCCCAACGACGCCTTCGCGCTCGAATCGGCGCCGCTGCTCGGCGTGCTGTCGATCGCTGGGGCGCGCTGGATGTCTTGGGCGCTGGGCGACCTGACGGTGAAGCTCTGCGCGGCGTTGCTGCTGCTCGCGCCCTATCGCGCGCTGATGCGCTTCGTGCTCGCCTTCCCCGAGCCGCAGCGCAGCCCGGCCTGAGCCGTCGCCTCCCTTTCGAGAAATGAAGAGCCCCGCAATTTGCGGGGCTTTTCTTTTTTGGGCTCAGTTCGCGGCCTGGAAGCGGATTTCGCCCTGGTTCAGGAAGCAGGTCTTGTCGAACAGCGCGAGATCGAGCGGATTGGGCAGGCGGACGTCATCGAGGTCCGGAAACGGCTTCTCCGCCGGATCGTAGGCGCGGTCGATCTGGGCGATGAAGACCAGGATCAGCCCGCGCTCGCGGGCAAACGACCGCAGCGCCCGGACCTGCGTCATCAGGTCGGGATTGTCGCGCCGCTGGTCGAGCAGTTGCAGATAGTCGATGACGGCGAGCGTGCCGCGCGGCGCGGTGGAGAGTTCCGCCATGATGTAGCCGGCATGGATGGCGTCGGACGCGTCGAAGGCGAAGCGACCATCGGCGAGCATCGCCTCGGCACCGATCGCCCGCAGCCGGTCGGCAATCTCGGCGTCGGTATATTCGAGCGTGAAGAGCCGGCCGG
Organism: Hyphomicrobiales bacterium; assembly: GCA_017305815.1. Taxonomy (GTDB): domain Bacteria; phylum Pseudomonadota; class Alphaproteobacteria; order Rhizobiales; family Kaistiaceae; genus Kaistia; species Kaistia nematophila. The sequence goes on along the minus strand of JAFKJZ010000094.1, from coordinate 4,081 downwards.
GATGGCCCGCCTTCACCGCCTCGGCGGCGAGCGCGAGGCTCATCAGCGTCTTGCCCTGGCGCGGGCGGGCGCCGACCAGGACGAGGTCGCCGGGCACGAGCCGGGCGAACAGCCTCGCCGCCGGCGAGCGCGCGGCGGCCCTTGCCGCGAGCAGGCTCCAGGCGTCGAAGCCCTCGCCGGCGGCAATCCGGTCGAGCGCCGCGTGCAGCGGAATGCCCTCCCGGCGGGAGAGCAGCCTGGCGTTTCGCTTCAGCTGGTGGATGGGCGCGGAAAATCGCATGGCGCAAACCTCCTATTGCGAGCCGGAATCGCAACCCCTCCTTATGCGCGCGCTCGAACAGTCGGTTCGACGGGGATCTCGGGCGCCCTGCATGAAAGATGCTGTCCCGATGGAGGGGGGAGGCGCGGGCCGCGCCGGAATCGGAGCATAGCCGATGCCGCGCCGGCCGGAAACCGGACGCCGTTGGTCGCCGGGAAAAACGGGTCAGTTGACCGCGGTGCCCGCCGAGCTGCCCGGGCCCTGCCAGATGAATTCGAGGATCAGCGTCCGCTGCAGGATGCTGAGATTGTCGTCCGACACCAGCGTGATGCGGGCGCGGCCCTCTTCGTCGGTGGTGACGGCGAGGCCTTCCATGTTGTCGATCTGGTTCAGCATGTCGGCCTGCATCACCACCGGGCCGTCGACGAGCGCGCCGGGGCGGATGCTGTCGCCGGGGATGCGGCGCAGCCGCATGCCGACGCCGAAGGGCATGATGACCCGCCGCTCCAGCAGCAGCAGGTCGCCATTCGGCAGGAAGGCGCCGTCGGTGACGTCGAAATCGTCGCTGCGGACGACGCTGAAGGCGCCGGCGAGCGGGCCGCGCACGATCCAGGAGCGATGATTGCCCTTCCTGTCGAGCGAGCGCTCCGAGACCAGCACGGGCGAACCCGCCAGCGGTCCCTCTGCGGGCGCCAGCGCCACCGTCTCGAGGCCGCGATTCTTGACCAGCCCGGTTGCAGAGCGTGGCAGCTTCACCGGCTCGGGCCTCGCCAGAGACAGGTCCGGATTGGCGCGGTAAAGCCGCAGTTCGTTGGTCTGCTCGAACGAGACATAGGCCGCTTCCCGGCCGTCGATCGTCGTCAGCCGCAAGCCTTCCGCGTCGGCGTTGCGCTTGGCGCCGAGCGGGTTGCCCTTGCCGTTCAGCATCGGCGCCCATTCGGCGTCGCGGATGCCGACCAGCCGGCCTTCCTCGCGCTCCAGCGTGCCGCGGAACCAGTAGCCATTGTCGGAGATCGCCACGAAGCTCTTGCCGTCGGGCCTGAAATCGATGCCGGAGAGGCCGCCGAAGGCGCGGTTGGTCGAGTTCAGCGTCAGCCCGCCGGCGAATTCGAACTCGCCGAAGCGGGTCTGGCTGCGGCCGATCAGGAAATAGTCGATCCGCGCCGTGCGGACCGGTTCCGGCGCGAAGCCGGCGGCCAGTGCGATGCCGGCCGATCCGGCCAGGATCATCGCACAGACGGCCGCCAGCGCCTTCTTCATCGCGTTCCGGTCCGCCGTCTCGGCGCGGCGCGGCGCACCGGCGTCTGGTGCTCGTCGAAGAGCTCGGCCAGCTTCTCGGTCATCGCGCCGGCCAGTTCCTCGGCGTCGACGATGGTGACGGCGCGGCGGTAGTAGCGTGTCACGTCGTGGCCTATGCCGATGGCGATCAGCTCGACCGGCGAACGGTTCTCGATCTCGTCGATGACGAAGCGCAGGTGGCGTTCGAGATAGTTGCCGGTGTTGACCGACAGGGTCGAATCGTCGACCGGCGCGCCGTCCGAGATCATCATCAGGATCTTGCGCTGCTCCGGCCGCGCCAGCAGGCGCTGATGCGCCCAGTCGAGCGCCTCGCCGTCGATGTTCTCCTTCAGCAGGCCTTCGCGCATCATCAGGCCGAGATTGCGCCGCGCGCGCCGCCATGGGGCGTCGGCCGCCTTGTAGATGATGTGGCGCAGATCGTTGAGGCGGCCCGGCGCCGCGGGCTTGCCTGCCTGCAGCCACGCCTCGCGCGACTGGCCGCCCTTCCAGGCGCGCGTCGTGAAGCCGAGGATCTCGACCTTGACGCCGCAGCGCTCCAGCGTCCGCGCCAGGATGTCGGCGCAGGTGGCGGCGACCGTGATCGGCCGTCCGCGCATCGAGCCGGAATTGTCGAGCAGCAGCGTCACCACTGTGTCGCGGAAGTTCGTGTCCTTCTCGATCTTGAACGAGAGCGGCTGCATGGGGTCGGTGACGACGCGGTGCAGCCGCGCCGGATCCAGCATTCCCTCCTCGCGATCAAAATCCCAGGAGCGGTTCTGCTGCGCCATCAGCCGGCGCTGCAGGCGGTTCGCCAGGCGGCCGACCGCGCCCTGCAGGTTGGCGAGCTGCTTGTCGAGGAAGCCGCGCAGCCGGTCGAGCTCGGCCGGATCGCAGAGATCCTCGGCCTTGATCGTCTCGTCGAAGCGGGTGGTGAAAGCCTTGTAGTCGACGGTCGGCCAGGCGTTGGAGAAGGGGCTGTCCTGCCGCTTCGCCTCGCCCGCGTCGCGCGCGTCCTCGACGTCCTCGCCGTCGGAATCGTCCTCGGCGCCGGCTTCGGTCGTCTCGGTCTCGCCGGCCTCGGCCTCGTCGCCCGTCGTCTCGGCTTCTTCGGCGGCGTCGCTGTCGGCCTGATCGGCCTGGTCGGACGCGTCGTCCTTCTCGGAGCCCGAATCCTCGGAGGCGTCGTCGCCCTGGTCCTCGTTGTCGTCGTTCTCGCCCTTGCCGAGTTCCTCGGCCATGTCGAGCGAGGCGAGCAGCGAGCGCACGGCGGAGGCGAACTGCTTCTGGTCGCCGAGCGCGGTGGAGAGGCGGTCGAGATTGGCGCCGGCCTTCTCCTCGATCCAGTCGCGCCAGAGGTCGACGATCTTCTCGGCCGAATGGGGCGGCTTCTGCCCGGTCAGCTTCTCGCGCACGAGCAGGGAGACCGCGTCTTCCAGCGGCGCTTCCGACTGCTCGGTGATCTCGTGGAAATTGCCGCGGTGATAGCGGTCCTCGAGCATGGCGGCGAGGTTGCCGGCGACGCCCTCCATCCGCCGCGCGCCGATCGCCTCGACGCGCGCCTGCTCGACCGCGTCGAAGATGGCGCGGGCATTCTTGCCCTCGGGCGCGACGGCGCGGTGGATCGCCTCGTCATGGCAGGCGAGCCGCAGCGCCATGGAATCGCCGAGGCCGCGCGTGACGGCGATCTCGGCGGCGGTGGGCTTGCGGGCCGGCTCCGGCAGGCGGGCGCGCAGGCCCGTCAGGATCGGCCGGTCGTTGGAGAACGAGACTTCCAGCTCCGGCTTGCCGGAAATGGCGCGCACGCAGCCGGCGACCGCGCGCTTGAACGGCTCGGTCGCCGCCTCGCCGGGCTTCTGTCTCGGGTCGCTGTTGCTGCCGCTCATCTTCGCTTCCTTCTCCCTCGCCCGCCTTTCGCGAGGGAGGGGAGTGGGGGTCTCGGGTGCCGGTAACGGCGCCGGACCGCGCTGATCTTACGCGCAGATCCGGGCCGAGGGCTATGGACCGAACGGGCGAGGGGGCCGGCACGAATGTGCGAGCCCCGCCTGTCCTTCACCCGCGCCGTCGGCGCGGGCCAGGGTCTCGCTTCAGCTCAGAACCACGTTCGCGGCCGACTCGACCAGCTCTTCGCCAAAGGCGCGCTGGTAGAATTCCGCCACCAGCGAACGCTCGAGCTCATCGCACTTGTTCAGGAAGGTGACGCGGAACGCGAAGCCGATGTCGCCGAAGATTTCGGCGTTCTCGGCCCAGGTGATGACCGTGCGCGGGCTCATGACGGTCGACAGGTCGCCGTTGATGAAGGCCGAGCGGGTCATGTCGGCGAGGCGGACCATGCGGCCGACCAGGGCGCGGCCCCTCGGGTCGGCGAAGTGCTTCGCCTTCGAGACGACGATGCCGACCTCGTTGTCGTGCGGCAGGTAGTTGAGCGTCGTCACGATCGACCAGCGGTCCATCTGCGCCTGGTTGATCTGCTGCGTGCCGTGATAGAGGCCCGACGTGTCGCCGAGGCCGACCGTGTTGGCGGTGGCGAACAGGCGGAAGGCGGGG
>JAFKJZ010000093.1 GCA_017305815.1 Hyphomicrobiales bacterium | reverse complement strand
CCGTCATTCCTGCGAAAGCAGGAATCCATGCGCCCGCTTGGCCGACCGCCGTCGGAAGGGATGCGACGTCGCCGGCGCGTCGTATGGCGATGCCCTTGCTCTCGACAGCGGTGGATCCCTGCTTTCGCAGGGATGACGGTTGAGGTTGGCTCGGTCCTGCAGCACCTCCTGAGGCGCGCTGGAGAGGACGTTCAGCCAAGCTGAGCCCAAAAGCCCTCGCCCGCTTGCGGGAGAGGGCTGGGTGAGGGGCTTTCTTGCCATCCCAAAACGGAAACGGCGCCCTGCTTTTGCAGGACGCCGTCCGTCGTCATTCGGATGATCGCAGCCTAGTTCGGCAGCGAGACGTCCAGGCGCAGGAACTGCGTCTCGCCGGAATGGTCGTCGACGCCGTCATTGTCGGTGATCGCGTAGCCATTGCCGGCGGCGTCCAGGGCGAAGCTCTCGATCTTGTCGAGGACGTAGCCATTGGTCGCCTGTAGCGCCGGCAGCAGGTCGTAGAGATCCTTCTTCACGACCTTCGGCAGATCGCCGCCGAGCGGGGCCGGCTTGATGCCGTCGAGGCTGATGAAGGTCAGCTTCTTGATCTTTGCGTCGCGGCCGATCTGGTTGTCGCGCTCGATGGCGACGAGGCCGCCAGGAACCGCGGTCAGTTCGGAGAGACCGACCCAGCCCTTTTCCGCCTTGTCGAGCGGGTAGTGCACGGCGGCCCATTCCTTCGAGGCGGGCTTGTAGGCGAGGAGCTTGGTGAAGCCCTTCGGATCGTCCTTCCACTCGCGCTGCACGGCGACCCAGACCGTCTCGTCGGCGCCGGTGCCGACCACGGTCACGCCCTCGAAGCCGAAGCGGGTGGCGTGGGCCGCCAGCGCCTCCGGCAGGGCGATCTCTTCCTGCACGACGCCCTTGGCGTCGACGCGCAGCAGCGACGACTGCGTCTTGTTCTTCTCGCGCTCGGGATTGCCTTCCGAGGCGAGCCAGAAGCCGCCATCGCTCGAAAGCGCGATGCCCTCGAGGTCGAGCAGTTCGACCGGCTTGCCGTCCCTGGTGACGGTCATCTCGTCGGTGATGACGGCCGGGGTCTTGGTGGCGTCGATGGTGAGGATGCGGCCGATCGACTGGGCGCTGTCGATGACGGCGTAGAGCTTGCCGGCTTCCTTGGCGTCGGCGACGGTGCCCGAGAGGGCGGCCCAGCCGATCGGCTTGCCGTTCTTGTCGGCCGAGACGATGGTCGGGTAGGCGGCCGGGGCGTCGGAGCGTTCATAGATCGTCACGACGGAGCCGATCAGGCCGTCCTCGCGCAGGTCGTTCTCGGCGGCGGTGACGAACAGGTTGCGCGACGGGATGGCGAGCAGGCCTTCCGGACCGATGCCGCCCGGCAGCGCCTGCAGCAGGGTCGGGGCCTTGCCGGCGCCTTCGTCCTTGTAGACGCCGACGAGGGAAGCGCGCTCGGAACCGACGAAGATCAGCTTTTCGGAACCGAAGGTGCCGACTTCGGCGCCTTCCGGCTCGTTGCCCTTCTTGTTGCGCTTTTCCGGATAGTGGCCGAGGCGGACGGTCTCGTATTCGAACGCGGTGCCACTGTCATATTCGAGCGTGCCGTCGACGTTGAAGATCGAGAAGCCGCGCGAGCCGCCCTTCCAGTCGCCCTCGTTCGAGGTGAAGAAGCGCGTGTCGTCGATCCACTGCACGCCGTCCGGCTCGCGGGCGACGTTCTCCATCTTGCCGGAGAGGTCGATCACGCCGTCCTTCTTGACGTCGATGCCGTCGAGATCGACCGTGCCGGCCGGGAAATGGTTGACAACCTTGCCGGTGGCGAGGTCGGCGATGACGATGTGGTTGTTCTCCTGCAGGGTGAGAACGACCTGGTTCTTGTCGTTGATATCGACGAATTCCGGCTCCGGATCAGTCGGGGCGATCGCGGCGAGGCCGGTGACGTCGATCACCGTCTTGGTGGCGCAATCGACGGAACCGTCAGCACCGATGGCGAAGCTGGTCAGGTTACCGCCGGGAAGCTGCGGGATGGCGCCCTCGTTGATCTCCTCGTCGCGCTCGTTCTCGATCGCGATGGCGAGGAACTTGCCGTCCGGGCTCCTGGCGAGCGAATCCGGCTGGCCGCCGAGGTCGCAGGTCGCCTTCACCGTCTTGGTCGCGAGGTCGACGATGGCGAGATGGCCCGAGGGCTCGCTCTTCGACTTCGACGTGACGACGCCCACCAGGGCGATGCCGCCAGCGACGACCGTCGAGGTCGGTTCGCCACCGAGCGCCACCGTGCCGGCGGGCTTCGGCGCCTTCGGATCGGCGATGTCGATCAGGCCGATGCGCTCGCCGGGGCTGTCGGTATAGACCAGCGTCTTGCCGTCGGCGGTCGCGGTGATGATCTCGGCGACGGTCTTCTTCGCGGCGTCGGCATCCCCGGGCAGGTTGTCGACGACGTGGAAGGTCGCGATGCGGTTGAAGTGCTCGGCGGCATTCGAGGCGAGGGCGGTGCCGGCGAGAAGCGTGGCGGCCAGCGCGCTGCGCAGGATCGGCTTGAGCATGGTTTCCTCAATCATTTCAGAGCGGTCCGTGGCAGGGACGCCGTGGATTGCCGGCAATAGACCGGCCGCGCATGACGGGGAAATGACGGTTTCGACGGGCTTGCTGCCCCGCTCACGAAGATTTCCACAATCCCGTGAATGCGTGGCTGGACAGGCCGGGGGCGCTTTGCTACATACCGCCTCGTTCCGGGGCGCCACGGTCCACACCGAAGCGCCGACGAACATGGGTGCATAGCTCAGTTGGTAGAGCAGCTGACTCTTAATCAGCTTGTCCTAGGTTCGATCCCTAGTGCACCCACCAAATTCGATCATTCGCTGGTCGTGGAGCCTGGTTTCTTTCGCTCCGTCGTTTCCGCGAATGGGTGCATAGCTCAGTTGGTAGAGCAGCTGACTCTTAATCAGCTTGTCCTAGGTTCGATCCCTAGTGCACCCACCATCTTCGACGAGGCCGTCGGTCATTGAGTTGACCGGCGGCCTTGTTGTTTTCAGGCCCCCATCCGGTCAGGGCACGTCGTCGTCGCCGGCCGGGCCGCCTTCGCCTTCCAGTCGGGCGATCTGCTTCACGTCGAGGCGGGTGAATTTCAGCCGCACGCCGGCGCCGAGGCCGCCCGCTTCCTCCAGTATCAGAACACCGAAGCGTTCCAGCGCGGCGCCGATCGCCGCCGCTTGGTCCGGCGAGGCGAGGGGAGCGCTGCCGCTGTTCTCGGCGAGGCGGGTCGTCTCGAGGCCGAGGCCGGCCGCGGCGGCGAGATCCTCGAGGCTGATCCCGGCTAGCGCCCGCGCCGCCGCCACCATGCGGCCCGTCAGCCGCGTCGGTTCCGTCATGCTGTTCTCCCTGGTCCGGCGCCGATCATGCGGCCTCGACGCGGGGCGCGCAATTCCCGCGCGGCGCCATCGGCGCGTCCGGCCGTTGCCGGGGGCACGCTCAGGTGCTCTATTGGAACCGATTGGATTTGGGTGGTGCACGGACATGAACGTCGTTCAATGCAGAATGGCCCTGGCAGGGCTTGGCTGGCTTCCCGAGGATCTGGCCCGCGAGGCGGGCGTGCCGCTCGAGGCCCTTCAGCGCTTCGACCGCGGCGAGATCCTGCCGCACGGCGTCTATGCCGCGCTGCGCGACGCGCTGCACAGCGCCGGCGTGATTTTCGAGGACGATGGGCAGATGGTCGAGGGCGGCCCCGGCGTGCGGCTCCGCCGGGCGCAGGCGGACGAAGGCACCCGGCCCGAGGAACTGAGCTCCGCCAACGACGGGTGAGCTAGATCCCTCGCCTCGGGAGTTGGGCTGGATCTATTGCGACCGGCGCCGGGCGCGGGCTGCCTGGCCGGGGCGCTCGGAGAGCGCCGTGCCGAAGACGTGGTCCCAGAACAGCGTCGTGACGCCGAAATTGCCCTCGACGTCGTTGTGGTGGTGCAGGGCGTGGCGCCGCTTGATCCTGTAGAGATAGCTGCCGGGCGCCGGGTGCCAGTGGTGCAGCACATGATGGACGAAGCTGTAGCTGACATAGCCGGTCGTGACGCCGGCGGTGAAACCGCTCGCGACGCCGAAACCGAACAGATACCAGCTCGGCCAGAACACGACGGCGGCGAGAACCAGGAAGCTCAGCCAGACCGGTGTGCCGATCAGGTCGGTCGGCGCGGCGTGATGCCTGTCGTGCAGATCCCTGAAATAGACGACATTGTGCAGGATGCCGCGATGGATCAGGTATTCGGCCAGCGTCCAGACGCAGAGGCCGAAGGCATAGGCGGCGATCCAGACCAGCGGATTGATGTGCCCCTGCCAGAGCACGGCGGCTACAACCAGCGCGGTGAGTGTGACGGGGTAGACGACGAAGTCGGAGTAGTAGGTGACGGGTCTCAACTGCATTTCGACAACCTGGTCTGGATACACGTCTAGAAGAGCGTCACGATGAATTGAGCCAGCTTAGTGGCAGGACTACAAGTGGTGATCCGGGGCTGCGACCAAATATGTTCGCGCGACCCGTCCGGGTTGCAGAGACGGGTGACGGGATGACGGCGGCATGGCATGGTCGACGCCATGCGTATCCTCATATTTTGCCTTTCCCTGCTCCTTCCCGCCGCCGCCCACGCCATCGATCTGCCGCAAGCGATCGGGCTTGCCGATTTCGCCCGTGCGTCGCGCCTGCCGCCCGTCGAGCGGGTCAACATTATCGACGGCAGGGACGACCGTGATTCGCTCCTGGCGATCGGGCCGTCGCTCGGCCTGTCGCGCGGCGAGATCGCGCGCATCCGCAGCGTGTCGGGCTATGTCGGCTGCCTGTCGCCGTCGCCCTCGGTCGGTTCGGCTGCGCTGTTCCTGACCAACCAGCAGATCCTGACGGCGGCGCATGTCTTCTTCGAGCCCTCGGGCAAGCGGCGCTGGAAATGCTTCTTTCGCCCACAGAGCGTCGACGGGCCGATGATCGATCTCGTCGTCGACGACAAGACGCATTTTGGCTCGAAGAAGCCGAAGGCGGGCTCCAACAACGATTACGCCATCGTACGGCTGGTCGAGCCGCTGGAAGGGGCCGTGCCGTTCCGGGTCGCCCCGGACGTGCCGGTGCAGAATGGCGACAAGCTGATCGTCATCACCGCGCATCCGGCCGAGATGGAGAAGGAAGTTGATCGCGACGTTCCCGTCGCGCAGGGCTGCGAGGTCCGTCGCGCCATCGACAAATCGCGCTCGGCGGCGAAAACCTCGTTCTTCCGGACGGATTGCGATGCGACCGGCGCTTCGTCGGGCGGCATGAACCTTTCGCGCGTCAATGGCGAGCTGGTGTTTCGCGGCATCACCATCACCACCGGCCCCTGGCGCGATCCGCGCTACAAGGGCGCGCCCTATAGCGAGAAGGGCGGCAGCGTCACCACGGCCCTCGGCACCGACGCCGCCATCCTCGCCGCCGGACGGGCGATGGCCGCGGGCGGCTCCTGACGCGGATCTGGCCTAGCCGAAATGGACGGCGGTGGTGCTGCTTGCGGTCTCGCCCTCGAAGCGGGGCAGCCAGTAGATCGCCGCCACCGCCGGCAGCGTGATCACCGCGAAGGCGACCGCGAGCGCCGGCAGGCCGAACTGGATGAACGGCGCGACCAGCGCCGTGCCGATCGTCGGCAGCAGCGTGATCGCCAGCATCAGCGCCGCCGAGCCGCGGCCCTCGTCCGGCGCGGAGGCGGCGAGCGACTTGACGAAGCCGACGCCGCCGCGAAGCCCCAGCCCGCCGGAGACGGGCAGCATGATGAACAGCAGGACGACGATGCTGGAGCCGCCGGCGAAGGCATAGGCGAGCAGGGCGAGCGCGGAGGCGCCGACCATCAGCGTGCCTATCGTCACCAGCCGCTCCGGTCCCCAGCGCTCGACGAAGATGCCCGCGAGGTTCGACGTCACCACGAACATCGCGACCGAGAGCAACTGGAAGAAGACGAAGCCCTCGACCGTGCCGCCCATGGTCTCGACCATGATGTAGGGGGCGCTGAACACGAAGGTGATCAGACCGCCGAGGATCAGCGAATGGCTGAGCGCATAGCGCAGATAGCGCTTGTTGCGCAGCAGGGCGAGATAGCCGCCGCGCGTCTGGCCGGCCTCGATCGGCTGGTTGGCCGGCAGCAGCGACGGCTTGATGAAGATGACGGCCGCGACAAGCGCGCCGAGCACCGCCGGCACGATGAACGAGGCCTGCCAGCCGGAGACATGCAGCAGCCAGGCGCCGATCAGCGGCGCGAGGCCGGGCACCAGCGACTGGATGCTGCCGATCACCGAGATGGCGCGCACCGCGCCGGTATCGGTAAACAGGCGGCGCAGCATCGGCGCCGGCAGCACGGCGGCGCCGGCCGAGGTCGCGCCCTGCACGATACGGATGGCGTTCAGCGTCCAGATGTCGGTCGCGAGCGCGGCCAGCGCCGAGACGATCGCATAGGCGAGCAGCGAGCCGGCGAGCAGCAGCCGCGCGTCGAAGCGGTGGGCGATGGCCCCGAACAGCACCAGGCCGATGCTGGAGCCGCCCATATAGGTCGCCAGCACATATTGCGCCGCCTGCGGGTCGCCGCCGAGCAGCGACGGCAGCGTCGGGATAGCCGGCAGCACCAGGTCGATCGAAACCATGGTTGCCAGCGTGCCGACGACGACGACGAGGCAGGCCAGCATGCGTTCGCGCGACGAGGGGCCTTCGCCGGCGGGAGAATCAGGGCGGTTCATGACGCGATCCATCGAAAGGGATGCGTCTGCTACCGCAAGCGTTGGCGGGGCGATAGTGCAGGAATGCCATGCGCGGCGGCTGAAGCCGGCGGCCGCCAGGGCGACGCTTGGGAAGGCCGTAGTTGGTGTTTCGTCCGGAATGGACGGATCCGCAGGGGCCTGCGATGTCCGTCCCGATCGCAATCACTCGGTCGAGCCGCGGCTATGAACCCGTTGCCTCGTCGAGTCCGGCGAGCAGATTTGCGGAATCGACGACGAAGCCGAAGCACTGCCGGACGTTGTAGACCGTCGCCTGCATGCAGAAGTCCGGCGAGGTCGTCGCCGAGCAATCCTCGAGCAGGATCGTGTCATAGCCGCGGAAATTCGCGTCCTGCAGGGTGCAGAGCACGCACTGGTCGGCATTGACGCCGGCGAACAGCACCGTGGTGATGTCGAGATTGCGCAGGATGCTGTCGAGCGGCGTGTCGACGAAGCCGGACATCCGGTATTTGGCGACATGGATGTCGTCCGGTTCCGCCGCCAGCTCGTCGACGGTCGCGGCGGACCAGCTGCCGAGTTCCAGCACATGCGCGCCGCTTTCCGGCAGCGGGTCGCCGAGGCCGACGCTGGCGCCGTCGCCATTATAGACGTGCAGCAGGGCCGGCGAGAGGTTGAGCCTGTCCGGGCGGTTGCCCCAGTTCAGCCAGATCACCGGCACGTCTTCCGCCCGCAGCGCCGGCAACAGCTTCTGCAGCGGTTCGATCGGCGCGCGCGCCGGCGTCACGTCGACGCCGATGTGGGCGAGCCAGCCCTCCGGGTGGCAGAAGTCGTTCTGCATGTCGATGACGACGATGGCGGTGCGGGCGAGATCGAGCGTGATCTCCTTGTTGCCCGCATCCACGCGGATGGGTCGCGAGGGAGCCGGCTGGCGCACCAGATCGGCCCTCGCGGCGTCGACCTGCCAGCGGTTGCGCGGGCTGGAGCCGAGCGGGCGGAGCGATTCGATGCCGTTCTGGGACGGCTCCGGCTGGCGGCCGGTGCAGGAGCTCTACGCCAACGCCTCCAAGGAGGGGGTGAAGCGCTGCATCAAGGCGCTGACCGATACCCCCTAC
>JAFKJZ010000092.1 GCA_017305815.1 Hyphomicrobiales bacterium | reverse complement strand
ACCAGCAGTTCGACCTCGAAGCGCTCGCGGCGCGGGCTGTCGATGCCGTCCAGGATCATCTCGGCCGCCATACGGCCCATCACGTCGATCGGCTGCGCCACGGTGGTGAGCGGCGGCTCCGATACCTCGCCTTCCGCGACGCCGTCGAAGCCGATGACCGAGACGTCGCCCGGCACGGAAAGGCCGCGCTGGCGCAGCCAGTCGAGCGCAATCAGCGCCGACCGGTCGGACATGCACAGCAGCGCCGTCGGCCGGCGCCCCTCGGCATAGAAATGCTCCAGCGCCGCGCCGACCGTCCGCGCATTGTTCTGCGTCTCGAAGACGGGGACCGCCGCCGGATCGACGCCGAACTCGGCCAGGCCGGCGAGATAGCCCTGGATGCGGTTTCGCGTGCCGGAATAGAACGCGGCCTCGACCTCGCCCGGCGCGACAGGACCGATGCGATCGTCGACCAGCTCCAGCGACACGACGGCGACGTCGCGATGGCCGAGCGCGCCGATATGGCGGGCGGCGGTGCGGGCGCCTTCGAAATCATCGACGCCGATCACCGAGATCGTCTCGTCCGAGGCGTCGAGCTGCAAGGCGACGAAAGGCAGCCGGCGCTCGCGTGACAGCTCGACCAGTCGCTCGCCACCCTCGATGCAGAAAAGGACGAAACCGTCGACGATCGCGCTCTGGATGTTCCACGACAGCTTTTCGTCATTGGCGGCGGAGATCAGCGATATGCCGGCGCCGCGCTCGTCGCAGGCGGCGGAGATCGAGGCCATCACGGCGCGGGCATAGGGATCGGCGAAGAAATAATCGAGCGTCTCGGTGGTGGCGACGCCGATGGCGTTGACCTTGCCGGCGCGCAGCAAGCGGCCCTTCGGATCCGGCCCGGCATAACCGAGTTCGCGCGCCGCCGCCTCGACCTTCTCACGCACTTCCGGCCGGACGATTTCCGGACGATTGAACGCATTCGAGGCGGTGCCCTGCGACACGCCGGCGGCCTTGGCCACATCCGAAAGCTTGATCACGCGATTCATGCCGGTCTCTTGCCCGCTCCATCTCTGCGCCGGGGCGCCTGCCTGCCGTCTCTCCCTACCATAACGCCCGGCTTCGCGCGCCGCACCCGTCGTCGCGCCCGCCTCTCCCGGCGATACTGTCTGTTCACGTCTTCTTGTATCGGTTCAATTTCCGCTTGACCAGCCCCGCGAGCGGGCCTAGATTTGAACCGGTTCAATCGGCCGTATCCGCGTCGGAATTGAATCGATTCATACCAGCCCACACGGGAGCGGAAGCCATGATTCCCGCCAGCTATCTGTACAAGAGTCTGTATCAGGACCGGTTCGAGCGCGAGCTGCCGCCGGCCGAAACCCGCGACACGCGGACGCCGCCACAGGATGGCCTGCGCGGCGCGCGCCATCCCGCCGTGCCCTTCCTCGCTCTGCTCGGCCTGTTCGGCCTCGCGCGCTAGAACCATTCCGTGTTTCATGGAAACACGGAATGGTTCTAGCTCTTTGTTTGGTCGCGTTTTCTTCACGCGAACCGGTATCCACTTCGCTCGGAAACGCTCTAGGATTCCGCCGGGCGCGCCTTGCGCTTGTAGCGGATGGTCTCGAAGCGCATGGAGAGCGCGTCGACCAGCAGCAGCCGCCCGACCAGCGGCTCGCCGATGCCGAGGACAAGCTTCAGCACCTCCGCCGCCTGCAGGCTGCCCAGGATCCCCGTCAGCGCGCCGAGAATGCCGGCCTCCGCGCAGCTCGGCACAAGGCCGGGCGGCGGCGGCGCCGGAAACAGGTCGCGATAGCTGGGGTTCTGCGCGCCCTCGGCATCGACCGTCCAGGGCAAAAGCGTCGTCAGCGAGCCGTCGAAGCGTCCGACCGCCGCCGTCACCAGCGGCCGCTCCAGCGCAGCGCATCGGTCGGCGGCGAGATAGCGCGTCTCGAAATTGTCGGTGCCGTCGGCGACGACGTCATAGGCGGCAAGCAGCGCATCGGCGTTTTCGGCCGTGAGCCGCAGCGCATGCGCCTCGACGGCGACATGCGGGTTCAGCCGATGCACGGCGGCGCGGGCACTCTCGACCTTGAGGGCGCCGACCGCCGCCGTGTCATGGATGACCTGGCGCTGCAGGTTGGAGAGCGCGACGCGGTCGCCGTCGACGACGCCGATCGTGCCGACGCCGGCGGCGGCCAGATACTGGATCAGCGGCGCGCCGAGCCCCCCGGCGCCCAGCACCAGCACCCGCGCGGCGGCAAGCTTCTGCTGGCCGGGGCCACCGACCTCGGCGAGCAGAAGATGGCGCGAATAACGCTCGATCTCGTCGGCGGAGAACGCCATGTCCGTTGTCCGAAACCGGCAGCGCGGAGGCCAGACCGAAGCGCGGCCTCCGACGCTTCGGTCCTTACTTGGTGCCGTACATCCGGTCGCCGGCGTCGCCGAGGCCCGGAACGATATAGCCCTTCTCGTTCAGTTGCTTGTCGATCGAGGCGGTGAAGATCGGCACGTCGGGATGAGCGCCCTGGAAGTTGGCGATGCCTTCCGGCGCCGCCAGCAGGCAGAGGAAGCGGATATCCTTGGCGCCGCGCTCCTTCAGCCGCTCGACCGCGGCGATCGCCGAATTGGCGGTCGCCAGCATCGGGTCGACGACGATGGTCAGCCGCTCGTCGAGGCTGTCCGGCGCCTTGAAGTAATATTCGACGGCCTGCAGCGTCTTCGGATCGCGATAGAGGCCGATATGGGCGACGCGCGCCGCCGGCACCAGGTCGAGCATGCCCTCGAGCAGGCCGTTGCCGGCGCGCAGCACCGAGGCGAACACCAGCTTCTTGCCGGCCAGCGTCGGCGCTTCCATCTCGGTGATCGGCGTCTCGATCGTCGTCGTCGTCATCTCGAGGTCGCGCGTCACCTCGTAGCAGAGCAGCGTCGAGATCTCGCGCAGGAGCCGGCGGAAGCCGGCGGTCGAAGTGTGCTTGTCGCGCATGATGGTGAGCTTGTGCTGCACCAGGGGGTGGTTGATCACCGTCACGCCGTTCATCATTGGCCTCGCTTGTCTTGGTTGCGCCTACCGTAGCCTGCCAGCCCGGCGCTGGAAACCGCGCCGCTGCGTCAGCTCGCCGGCGGCCGCCGATTGTCCCCACGGATCGCCCCGCTTGTGACCGTGGCCAAGCCTGGCCTATCTTGTCGGCCCGATCGCTCAGGTTGTCCCTTCATGCCGCGCGCCATTCTGATTGTTCTCGATTCCGTCGGTATCGGCGGTGCTACCGACGCCGAAGCCTATGGCGACGCCGGCGCGGATACGCTCGGCCATATCGCGGCCGCCTGCGCCGCCGGGCGCGGCGACCGCGCCGGCCTGCGCGCCGGGCCGCTCGCCCTGCCGAATCTCGGTCGCCTCGGCCTCGGCGCGGCGGCGGCCGGCGCCAGCGGCATCTGGCCGGCCGGCCTGCCCGAGCCGGCGCCGACGGCGATCTTCGGCCATGCGGCGGAAGTCTCGAACGGCAAGGACACGCCGTCCGGCCATTGGGAGATCGCCGCCGTGCCGGTGCCTTTCGACTGGGGCTATTTCCCGGAGACCGAGCCCTGCTTCCCGGCCGAGCTGACCGAGGCGATCCTGCACGAGACGGGCCTGCCCGGACTCCTGGGCAACAAGCACGCTTCCGGCACGACGATCCTGGCCGAGCTCGGCGAGGAACATATCCGCACCGGCAAGCCGATCGCCTACACCTCGGCCGATTCGGTCTTCCAGATCGCCGCGCACGAGACCCATTTCGGCCTCGACCGGCTTTACGCCCTCTGCGAGACGGTGCGCCGCCTGGTCGACCCCTACCGGATCGGCCGCGTCATCGCCCGGCCCTTCATCGGCGAGACGGCGGAGACCTTCGAGCGCACCGGCAACCGGCGCGATTATGCCGTGCCGCCGCCTGAGCCGACCCTGCTCGACCGGGTCATAGCCGCAGGCCACACCACCCGCGCCGTCGGCAAGATCGGCGACATCTTCGCCCACCAGGGCATCGGCAGGCTCTACAAGGCGGCCGGCAACAAGGCGCTGACCGACGCGACGCTGGCAGCGATCCGGGACGCGGCGGACGGCGACCTCGTTTTCTCGAACCTGGTCGATTTCGACATGCTCTATGGCCATCGCCGCGACGTTCCCGGCTATGCGGCGGCGCTCGAGGCGTTCGACGCCCGCCTGCCGGAGATCGAGGCGGCGCTCAGGCCCGGCGATCTCGTCGTCATCACCGCCGATCATGGCTGCGACCCGACCTGGCGCGGCACCGACCACACCCGCGAGCAGGTGCCGATCCTCGCCTTCGGCCCCGGGCTGCCGGGAAAAAACATCGGCGCGCGCGCCAGCTACGCCGATATCGGCGAGACGGTCGCGGCGCATCTCGGGCTCGCGCCCGGACGACATGGACGGAGTTTTCTCTGATGGTTGCCCATCTTCTCAAGGCCGAACTGCATTGCCACGTCGAGGGTGCGGCGTCGCCGGAACTGGTGCGCCATGTCGGCGCCCGCCACGGCGTCGACCTGACCGGCCTGTTCGACGAGCAGGGCGCCTTCGCCTGGCACGACTTCACCTCGTTCCTGAACGCCTATGACCGCGCCGCCGCCGTCTTCCGCACGCCGGAGGACTATCGCGACCTCACCTTCACCTATTTCTCCAGCCTCGCCGCCGAAGGCGCGATCTATGGCGAGGTGTTCATCTCGTCCGACCACGCGCTCGCCTCCGGCCTTTCCTATCGCGACTATGTCGAGGGCCTGGCGCAGGGCATTCGCGATGCGGAAGCCGCGACCGGCATCGTCGGGCGGATGATCGCCACCGGCGTGCGCCATTACGGCCCGGACCGCATCCTCGTCGCCGCCGAGACGGTGGCGAACGAGCCGCATCCGCTGGTCACCGGCTTCGGCGTCGCCGGCGACGAACGCATGCACCACCCCAGGGACTTCGCCGACGCCTTCCGCATCGCCGGCGAGGCCGGACTCGGGCTCACCGTGCATGCCGGCGAATTCGGCGGCCCGGAGAGCGTGCGCGCCGCGCTCGACCATCTCGGCGTCACGCGGATCGGCCATGGCGTGCGCGCCATCGAGGACGCCGACCTCGTGCGCCGCATCGTCGAGGAAGGCATCGTGCTGGAGCTCTGCCCCGGCTCCAACGTCGCGCTCGGCCTCTATCCGGCGATCGCCGACCACCCCTATCGCCGCCTGCAGGACGCGGGCGCCCGCGTCACTGTCAGCTCCGACGATCCGCCCTATTTCCGTTCTTCGATCGGGGCCGAATATGGCTGGCTGTCGCGCGATCTCGGCCTGTCCGACGCCGCGCTCGAGCAGGCGACCCGCACCTCGATCGAGGCTGCCTTCGTCGACGAGCCGACGCGGAGCCGCCTGCTCGCCCGCCTGCCCGCCTGAGGAGAAGACATGCGCCGCGCCCTCGCCTGGATCGCCCTGCTGCTGACCTTGACCGCGCCGGCCTTCGCCAGCTGGCGCGACGACGTCGGCACGCTGCGGGTCGGCTTCATCGCCGGCGACAATCCGAACTACGAGGTAGCGCGGCTGGAGAAATTCCGCTGGCAGCTGCAATACGCGCTCGCCGTTCCGGTCGAGCTGTTCCCGGCCAGAAGCTATGAAGCGCTGATGGAGGCTCAGGCGACCGGCCGCGTGCAATATGCCGTGCTGTCCTCGCTGGCCTATATCACGCTCGACCGGCGCTGCGATTGCGTCGAGCCGCTGGTACAGCCGACCTCGGCCGACCATCTGCGCGGTTTCCGCGCGTTGCTGGTGGCGCGCACAGACGGCCCGGTTTCCACCCTCGCCGAGGCGCGCAACATGCGGCTTGCCGTCGGCGGCAAGGATTCGCTCTCCGGCCGCCGCGCCGCCTATGCGGGGATGGCGAAGGAAGGCATCGATCCCGCCAGCTATTTCCTGCGCATCGTCGAGACGCCCGACAGCGCCGCGGCGCTCGCCGCCCTTGCCGCCGGCGAAGTCGACCTCGCCACGGCATGGTCGATGGCGTCCGATCCGCTGAGCCCCTCGATCGGTTCCGGCCCGTTCGGCCAGCTCGCCGGCGACGGCGTGCTCTCGCCTTCCACGCTCAAGATCGTCTGGCAGTCGGATCTGATCCCTTTCGGGCCGCATGTCGTCCGCAAGGACCTGCCGGAGATGGCGAAGTCGAGCCTGCTGCAGGCGCTGACGGAAATGCGCAATGTCCAGCCCGAGGCCTATGACGCGATCGAGCGCGGCCTGCCCGGCGGCTTTGTCGCCGCCGATCCCGCGCTCTATCGCCAGTTGGCCGAGACGCTGAACCTGCCCCGCCGCCGCGACTAGGCCCTCTTCGCTCAGCAACTCGGCGCCGAGCACGCCAGCGCCGGCACGCCCCCCAAACGAAAAAGCCCGCGTCGATCGAAATCGGCACGGGCTTCAACTGGATCAGGCTCGGGTGGCCGGGCGCATCGCTGCGCCCAGTGGATCAGACGAGCACGTCGTCGCTGGCGAGGATGTTGTCCTGCATCTTCAGGAGCGCCAGGCGCATCGTCTCGATGACGGCCGGGTCGATGCCGCGCTCGGCATCCTCGCGTACCGTCTTGCCGACGGCGCGGATGCGCCGCACGACGCCGGCGGCGTTCGGCGTCAGCCGGATCAACTTGGCACGGCGGTCGGCCGGATCCTGGATCCGCTCCACCAGCGTCGCCGCCTCGAGCCGGTCGAGGAAGCCGACGAGCGTCATCGGCTCGACGCAGAGCTCCTCGGCAAGGGTCGACTGGCGAAGGCCGGGATGACGGCTCACGAAGGCCAGGGTTCGCGCCTCGGCGACCGTCAAACCGAGCCCGGCGTTTTCCAACGCCTTCTCAAAGCGCCGACGCAGCAATCGCGCGACATCGACGAGGACGAGACCAAGCGGATCTTCGGTCGTGGCTGCCAAAAGTTGACTCTCCAGCGTATAATAAGAATTCCATATTATAAATCGCGATGGCCGGAAAAGTCAACGCGACGCTGGGGAAAGCGCGATCCGCTGGTCAAACTTACGTTACGTCACCAGCCGGGCCTTCCGTAGCGTCATCACAACCCCCGCAAGGGAGGTTGCGTTTTACGGCCTTTTCGATCATTTTGCGCCGCAAAATCTGCCGGCCGTCTCGAGGCACCTGTCCGACGCCGCCGTGCCTTTTCGGATTCGCACATGACCCTTCGCAATATCGCCATCATCGCGCACGTCGATCATGGCAAGACAACCCTCGTGGACAAGCTGCTGCAGCAGTCCGGCTCCTTCCGTGACAACCAGCGCGTCGCCGAGCGCGTCATGGATTCGAACGACATCGAAAAGGAGCGCGGCATCACCATCCTCGCCAAGGCGACCTCGATCACCTGGCACGATGCCCGCATCAACATCGTCGACACCCCCGGCCACGCCGATTTCGGCGGCGAGGTCGAGCGCATCCTGAACATGGTCGACGGCGTGATCGTGCTGGTCGACGCCGCCGAAGGCCCGATGCCGCAGACCAAGTTCGTCGTCGGCAAGGCGCTGAAGCTCGGCCTTCGCCCGATCGTCGCGATCAACAAGGTCGACAAGGCCGACGCCCGCGTCCAGGAAGTCGTCAACGAGGTGTTCGACCTGTTCGCCGCCCTCGACGCCACCGACGAGCAGCTCGACTTCCCGATCCTCTACGGTTCCGGCAAGAACGGCTGGATGTCGCTGTCGCCCGACGGCTCGCATGAGGAGGGCATGGCGCCGCTGTTCGAGCTGGTGCTGCGCCACGTTCCCGCCCCGCATGTCGAGGAGGGTCCGTTCCGCATGATCGGCACGCTGCTCGAATCGAACCCCTATCTCGGCCGCCTGATCACCGGCCGCATCTCGTCCGGCACCGTC
>JAFKJZ010000091.1 GCA_017305815.1 Hyphomicrobiales bacterium | reverse complement strand
CTTTACGCTTCCATGTGGAATCGCCAGCGCGAAGCGGACGAGGCGGCCGAGCGCCTGCGCCAGGTCCAGGAGACCGATACGCTGGGCGTCGTGGTGCGCGGACAGAAGGCCGGTCTGGAAACCGTCGGCTAGGGTCCTCTCCATTCCAGGAGGCGTCAGCCGTCCTCACCTCTCCCTCAGGGAGAGGTGAGCGCGCGCCGTCTCGACAGCGGGAAAGGGCATGGGGCGGCTTCACTCGCCGGCCCATCCGTGATTTACCGGACGCAGCTTATTCAGGAGACAGGGCAAAGCATGGATTCTGTGCTGAAATCGATCCGGGCGAATTTCGTGCCGATTCATCGCGAGGGATATCCCTTCATCGCGATCCTCGCCTTCGTCTCGCTGTTTCTGGGCTGGCTCTGGGGGCCGTTGTTCTGGCTCGGCCTGATCCTGACGGCTTGGTGCGTGTATTTCTTCCGCGATCCGCCGCGCGTGACGCCGATCGATCCGGATCTCGTCATCAGCCCGGCCGATGGCCGTGTCTCGGCGGTCGGTCCGGTCGTGCCGCCGCCGGAACTGGAGCTCGGCACCGCACCGCGCGTGCGCATCTCCGTCTTCATGAACGTTTTCAACTGCCACGTGAACCGCGCCCCGGTCGCCGGCCGCGTCCAGCGCATCGCCTACAAGCCCGGCAAGTTCCTGAATGCCGAGCTCGACAAGGCGAGCGAGGACAATGAGCGCAACGGCCTGGTGATCGAAGGCGCGCATGGCCCGCTCGGCGTGGTCCAGATCGCCGGCCTCGTCGCCCGCCGCATCGTCTGCTTCACGCGCGAAGGCCAGCAGCTCGCCGCCGGCGAGCGCTTCGGCCTGATCCGCTTCGGCTCCCGCCTGGATGTCTATCTGCCCGAGGGCGCCGTTCCGCTCGTCGCCGAGGGCCAGACGGCGATCGCCGGCGAGACGGTGCTGGCGCGCTTCGGCGCGGCGGGTGGGGCGACCGGCGTGCGGATCGACTGAGATGGAAACCATCTTTCCGCCGTTCGACCCCGACGACGAGGAGGGCCATCGGCCCCGGCTGCGGCAGGTTCGCCAGATCCCGATCCGGATGATCCTGCCCAACCTGGTGACGCTGCTGGCGCTTTGCGCCGGCCTGACGGCCATCCGCATGGCGATCGAGGCGCGCTATGGCGAGGCGATCGCGATGATCGTCGTCGCCGCCGTGCTCGACGCCATAGACGGGCGCGTGGCGCGGCTGCTGCGCTCGACCTCGCGCTTCGGCGCCGAGCTCGATTCCCTGACCGACTTCGTCAATTTCGGCGTCGCGCCGGCGATCCTGCTCTATGTCTGGGCGCTGGACGAGGTCCGCTCGCTCGGCTGGATCGCGGCGCTCGTCTTCGCCATTTGCGCCGCGCTGCGGCTCGCGCGCTTCAATGTCTCGATCGACAATCCGAACAAGCCGGAGTGGCAGGCGAACTTCTTCGTCGGCGTGCCGGCGCCGGCGGGGGCGCTGCTCGTCCTGCTGCCGGTCTATCTCGAATATCTCGAACTGCCGCACGGCCGCTTCACCGCGCCGGTCGTGGCGGTCTACACGATCGCCATCGGGCTCCTGATGGTCAGCAGCCTGCCGACCTGGTCGGGCAAGAAGTTCGGCGCCCGCGTTTCGCGCGAGGTCGTGCTGCCGCTATTCGTGCTGGTGGTGGTGCTGGCGGCCTCGTTGCTCAGCTATCCCTGGCATGTACTGACGGCGGGCGCGATCGTCTATCTCGGCGTGCTGCCGGTCGGCTGGCGTGCCTGGCGTAAGCATGAGCGCGAGGATCGCCTGGCGGCGAGCATCGGGGCGGATAGCCCCTAGCGGCATCCGCTCGTTGCACCGTCCGATCCCTCGGCTGCGAGCAAAAGAAAAAAAGGCCCGATCAACGCTTCCGCGGATCGGGCCTTTTTTCTATCTGCGTCTGAAGATGTCAGCCGTGGCTGGCGACTGCCTGCATGCGTTCGCCGAACGGGACATGACCAAAATCCGTACTGGCGCTGCTCGGCGCCATCAATTCGAGAACGCGGCGCATCTGGGCGATCTGGAGATCCAGCGCCGCCATGAAGCGCGGATCATCGGCCGGGAGGCTGGCTGCCTGGAACTGCGGGTGCGCGGACTGCATCGGGTCTTCCTCGGGCAAGGGCGGCAGCTGCGGTCGCTACCAATTGTCTTGAATTTGAGCCATGTAGGTTAACGTCCTGTGAATCGGCGGGCCGTGTTAACGCTGAAATTGCAGGCTTGCCGCGACACTCGGGCTTTGGTGGTGCGGCGACGATAACCATTCCGCCAGCTTACCGGGAACAGCATGACGACTTCCTATCCGCGTGACCTCATCGGTTATGGCCGCAACACTCCCGACCCGAAATGGCCGGGCGGCGCGAACGTGGCCGTGCAGTTCGTCGTCAACTACGAGGAGGGTGGCGAGAGCAACATCCTCGATGGCGACAAGGCCTCGGAATCGCTGCTTTCGGAGATCGTCGGCGCGCAGCCCTGGGTCGGCCAGCGCAACCTCAACATGGAATCGATCTACGAATATGGCTCGCGCGCCGGCTTCTGGCGTCTGTGGCGCATGTTCACCTCCCGCCAGGTGCCGGTCACCTGCTATGGCGTGACGCAGGCGATGGCCCGCAATCCCGAGGCGGTCGCCGCCATGAAGGAGGCCGATTGGGAACTGGCCAGCCACGGCCTGCGGTGGCTCGAATACAAGGACTTCTCCGAGGAGGAGGAGCGTCGCCACATCCACGAGGCGATCCGCCTGCACACCGAGGTCGCCGGCTCTCGGCCGCTCGGCTTCTACCAGGGCAAGCCGTCCGACCACACGCTGAAGATCCTGATGGAGGAGGGCGGCTTCCTCTACACCTCCGACAGCTACGCCGACGACCTGCCCTATTGGGTGAAGGGGCCGAACGGCCCGCACCTGATCATTCCCTACACGCTCGAAACCAACGACATGCGCTTCGCCACGCCGCAGGGCTTCAACTCGGGCGACCAGTTCTTCACCTATCTGAAGGACGCGTTCGACGTGCTCTACGAGGAGGGCGAGCAGGGCGCGCCGAAGATGATGAGCGTCGGCTTGCACTGCCGCCTCGTCGGACGGCCGGGACGCGCCGCGGCGCTCGCGCGTTTCGTCGATTACGTCGCCTCCAAGGAGAAGGTCTGGATTCCGCGCCGGATCGACATCGCCTGGCACTGGCACGCGCACCACAGGCCGGCATGAAACGGCGGCGGCCGGCCAGTTTTCCTTGAATCGGCGGAATTCAGCGGATACTCCCATCAGGCATGGGAAAAGCGCTGATTCCGCCGGATGGCGGCCATGTCGAAAGCATCAATCTCCGCGAGGCGCTGGAAGAGCGCTATCTCGCCTACGCTCTCTCGACCATCATGGGTCGGGCGCTGCCGGATGCGCGTGACGGCCTGAAGCCGGTCCACCGCCGCATCCTCTACGGCATGCACCTGCTGCGGCTCGATCCGAACTCGGCCTTCAAGAAGTCCGCCAAGATCGTCGGCGACGTGATGGGCTCGTTCCATCCGCATGGCGACCAGTCGATCTACGACGCGCTCGTGCGCCTCGCGCAGGATTTCTCCTCGCGCTATCCGCTCGTGGACGGGCAGGGCAATTTCGGCAACATCGACGGCGACGGCGCGGCGGCCTACCGCTACACCGAAGCGCGCATGACCGAAGTCGCGCAGATGCTGCTCGAAGGCATCGACGAAGACGCGATCGACTTCCGCGAGAACTATTCCGGCGATCTGAAGGAGCCGGTGGTGCTGCCGGCGAGCATCCCGAACCTGCTCGCGAACGGCACCTCGGGCATCGCCGTCGGCATGGCGACCTCGATCCCGCCGCACAACATCGCCGAGCTCTGCGACGCGTCGCTGGCGCTGATCAAGAACCCCGACGCGACGGCCGAGGATCTCGTCCAGTACGTACAGGGACCGGACCTGCCGACGGGCGGCATCATTGTCGACACCCGCGCCCAGATCACCGAGGCCTACCGCACCGGCAAGGGCGGCTTCCGCGTCCGCGCGCGCTGGCACGTCGAGGACCAGGGTCGCGGCACCTACCAGATCGTCGTCACCGAGATCCCCTATCAGGTGCAGAAGTCGCGCCTGATCGAGAAGATCGCCGAGCTGATCCAGACGCGCAAAGTGCCGCTGCTGGCGGATGTGCGCGACGAATCGGCCGAGGACATCCGCGTCGTGCTGGAGCCGCGCGCCCGCACGGTCGATGCGGCGCTGCTGATGGAATCGCTCTTCAAGCTCACCGAGCTCGAGAGCCGGATCTCGCTCAACATGAATGTCCTGTCGAAGGGCATCGTGCCGAAGGTGATGAACCTCTCGGAGGTTCTCCGTGAGTGGCTGGAGCATCGCCGCGAGGTTCTGGTGCGCCGCTCGGCTTTCCGCCTGGCGCAGATCAAGCACCGGCTCGAAGTGCTTGAAGGCTATCTCGTCGCCTATCTCAACCTCGACGAGGTGATCCGGATCATCCGCTACGAGGATGAGCCGAAGCAGGAACTGATCAAGACCTTCTCGCTGACCGACCTGCAGGCCGAGTCGATCCTCAACATGCGGCTGCGCTCCCTGCGCAAGCTTGAGGAATTCGAGATCCGCAGCGAGCACGAGAAGCTGTCGGCCGAGATGGCGGAGATCGAGGCGCTGCTCGGCTCCGAGGACAAGCAGTGGAAGACGGTGGCCTGGCAGATCAAGGAGGTCCGCAAGACCTTCGTGCCCGAGACGCCGCTCGGCAAGCGCCGCACCGGCTTCGCCGATGCGCCCGACCATGACGTCGAGGATATCCAGCAGTCGATGATCGAGCGCGAGCCGATCACGGTGGTGGTATCCGAGAAGGGCTGGATCCGCGCGCTGAAGGGCCATGTCAGCGACTACACGACGCTGACCTTCAAGACCGACGACGGCCTGAAGATGGCCTTCCACGCCGAGACGACGGACAAGCTGCTGGTGTTCTCCACCGGCGGCAAGTTCTACACGCTCGGGGCGGACAAGCTGCCGGGTGGTCGCGGCCATGGCGAGCCGATCCGCCTGATGGTCGACATGGACAATGCGCAGGACATCGTCACGGTTTTCGTGCACAAGCCCGGCCGCAAGCTGCTGCTGGCCTCGACCGATGGTCGCGGCTTCATCGTGCCGGAGACCGAGGTGATCGCCAACACCCGCAAGGGCAAGCAGGTGCTCAACGTCGACGGCACCGAGGAGGCGCGGATCTGCGTCGAGGCTGCGGGCGATCTCGTCGCCATCATCGGCCAGAACCGCAAGTTCCTCGTCTTCCCGGCCGAACAGGTGCCCGAGATGACGCGTGGCAAGGGCGTCCGCCTGCAGCGCTACAAGGATGGCGGCCCGGCCGACGTCCGCATGTTCTCGACCGCCGACGGGCTGACCTGGATGGATTCGTCCGGCCGCAGCTACACGCGCACGGCCGAGGAACTGAAGCCCTGGATCGCCGAACGCGGCCAGGCCGGCCGCCTGCCGCCGGACAAGTTCCCGAAGACCAATAGTTTCGGAACGCCGCCGCTGAAATAGTCGGCAGCCCCTCACCCCAGCCCTCTCCCACCAGCGGGAGAGGGGGGCGCTACGGCGCTTGTTGAGGCTTGAGGTTCACGAAGTACGCCGGCCCAAGAGCCCTCGCCCGCTGGCGGCAGAGGGTTGGGTGAGGGGCTTACTTCAAACCTTGATCACTCGCCGCCCTGGCCCACCGGCTCCCATCCGCGGGGACCAAGGTGCTCCTGGGGCTTGAAGCGGGCCTTGTAGGCCATCTTCTTCGAGCCATCGACCCAATAGCCGAGATAGACATAGGGCAGGCCCATCCGTCGGGCGCGGCGGATGTGGTCGAGGATCATCAGCGTTCCGAGCGAGCGGTCGATCAGGTCGGGCTCATAGAACGAATAGACCATCGACAGGCCGTCCGAGAGCAGGTCGGTGAGGGCGGTCGCGACCAGCGGACCCTCGCCTTCGCCGGTGATGGCGGTGTCCGGCCCACGGAAGCGGTATTCGACCAGGATGGTGTCGACATGCGTGTCCTCGACCATCATGGCGTAGTCGAGCACGGTCATGTCGGCCATGCCGCCCTGCGAATGGCGGGCGTCGAGATAGGCGCGGAAGAGCGAATACTGCTCCGAGGTCGGTGCAGCCGCGACGCGGGTGCCGATCAGGTCGCTGTTCTTCTCCAGCACGCGGCGGAAACTGCGCGTCATCACGAACTGGTCGACGGGGACGCGGATCGAGACGCAGGCCTTGCAGGCCTCGCAGGCGGGCCGATAGGCGATGTTCTGGCTACGGCGGAAGCCGCCCTGGGTCAGCACCTCGTTCAAGGCCGAGGCCTTGTCGCCGACGAGATGCGTGAACACCTTCCGCTCCATCTGGCCCGGCAGATAGGGGCAGGGCGACGGCGCGGTGAGGAAGAACTGCGGCGTGTCGGTCGAGTGATGGGTCATCGCACAACGGGGCCGGACGATTCAGGCATCATCGAACGATAATACGCGGGCAGCCGGTGCCAATAGTAAATTCTGCAGGACTCAGCGGCGCGTCCGCACCAGCGGGTCGTTGTTCAGGATCACCGTGCCGAGGAGCATGTCCTGCAGCAGGCGCTTGCGGTTGGAGAACAGGCCGACCAGCAGGACGAACGGCGTCAGCACCGACATGGAGAACCAGAAGATCAGCGCATGGGCGGCCGCGATGATCGGGCCGATGCGCTGGCCGTCGGTGCTGCGGATCGTGACGCCCATCATCCGCATGCCGGGCGTCGCCGCCTTGGGGCCGCCCAGCGTCAGCGCGATGTAGAGCAGCGCCACGATCGCGAACAGCGGCAGCGCGAACAGGAACCAGCCAATGCCGAGCGTCACCACGCCGATCGCGAAGATGACCAGCGCCGCCAGCGCGAGGAAGACGCCGATCAGGATTGCGTCGACGATGCAGGCGAAGAACCGCTTCGACAGCACGCCGTCGAAGAGTTCCGGCTCGCGCGCCGGGTCGAAGACCAGGCCATCCGAGCGGTAGGCGTCGTCATAGTGCGTCATGGCGATTTCCTGGCCCCGTCCCATGGTTAATCAAATGGGAAATGCTGCTCCTTCATACAAGAAGAGATGCTCTCGTGCTGCCCGGGATCAGGGCGGATCCATGCGCTCCACCGAATAGTGCTTCGCCTCGAGGGCGGCGACGATCTCGCCGGCATGCTCGGGGCCGTGCGTCTCGAATGTCACGTCGAGGCTGGCGCCCTTCGCCGGCACGCTCAGCAGGTGGCGATGATGCGAGACTTCGAGGATGTTGCCGCCGCACTCGCCGATCGTCTCGGCGATGTCGGCCAGCACGCCCGGCCGGTCAGGAATGGTCATCCGCACGGCGACGATCCTTTCGGACCGCGCCAGTTCGCGCACCATGATGGAGGCGGCGAGGCGCGGATCGATGTTGCCGCCGCAGAGCACCAGGCCGACGCGTCGTCCGCGGAAGCGTTCGGGATCGGCCAGCATGGCGGCGAGGCCCGCGGCGCCGGCGCCTTCCGCCATTGTCTTCTGCAGCGTCAGATAGGCGTTGACCGCGCGCTCGATCGTCGTCTCCGGCACCAGCACTACGTCGTCGACATGGCGGCGGGCGATCTCCAGCGTCAGCTTGCCGACATTCTTGACCGCGATGCCCTCGGCCAGCGTGTTGCCGCCGCATTCGCCCTCGACGCCGTCGAGCGCGGCGCGCATGGACGGATAGAGCTCGGTCTCGACGCCGATCACCTCGGTTTGCGGCGAGAGCGCCTTGGTGGCGATGGCGATGCCGCCGATCAGGCCGCCGCCGCCGACCGGCACGAGGATGCAGTCGAGGGGAGGGCCGTCCTCCAGCATTTCGAGCGCCACCG
>JAFKJZ010000090.1 GCA_017305815.1 Hyphomicrobiales bacterium | reverse complement strand
GAGATGTAGACGACCCGTTCGCCCTTCGAGGCGAGCGCTGCGGACGCCTGCAGCAGCAGCGTCGACTTGCCGATCCCGGGATCGCCACCGACCAGCAGCGCCGAGCCGCGGACGAAGCCGCCGCCGGTGACGCGGTCGAGTTCGGCGATGCCCGAGGCGATGCGCGGGGGCTGCGTGCTGCCGCCGGAGAGTGCCTGCAGCTCGACGATGCGGCCGCGCTTGACCGGGCCCTTGGCGGGGCCGCCGCCGATGCCGCCCGAGGCGCTTTCCTCGACCATCGTGTTCCATTCGCCGCAGGCTTCGCAGCGGCCCTGCCAGCGCGGGCTGACGGCGCCGCAGTTCTGGCAGATGAACTGGATTTTCGCGCGCGCCATCAGAGGGCTCCCCGATAGTGCCTGGCATAGCGGCCGCCGAGGCTGGTCAGGAGTTCGTAGCTGATGGTGCGGGCGGCTGTCGCCACCTCCGCGACCGGCATGTTCGGGCCGAACAGCTCGACCCAGTCGCCGCGCCGCGCCGCCGGGATGTCGGTTACGTCGATCGCCATCAGGTCCATCGAGATGCGCCCGACCAGCGGCGCGCGGTGGCCGTGCAGGACCACGCTGGCGCCCGGATGCCCGTCGGTGGCGCCGGCGCTGCGGTGGTAGCCGTCGGCATAGCCCGTCGAAAGGATGGCAATGCGGCAGGGGCGGGCCATGGTTTGCGCCGCGCCATAGCCGACCGTCTCGCCGGCCGGCACGTCGCGGATCTGGATGATGCGGGCCTCGGCGGTGACGACCGTCTCCAGCGGCGGCTCGCCTTCGATATAGGGGCCGCCATAGAGGCCGATGCCGGGGCGGACCAGATTGAAATGATAGTCGCGGCCGAGCGCGATCCCGGCCGTATTGGCGAGCGAGACCGGCAGGCCGGGAAAGAGGGCGTGGACGTCCTGCATCGTGGCCAGCTGGCGCGCGTTGAGCGGATGCGCCGGCGTGTCGCCGCAGGCGAGATGGCTCATCACCAGCGTCAGTCCCAGCCGCTCGGTGAGGCCGCGATCGGACGCGAGCTCCAGCGCTTCGGCGAAGGTGACGCCGAGGCGGTTCATGCCGGTGTCGACATGCAGCGCGGCGTGGCCCTGGCCGCCGCCGGCGCGATAGGCGGACCACTCCCGCAATTCGTCGAGCGAGCCGATCACCGGGCGGATACTGCCGGCTTCATGGGCGGCGGCGACGCCGCTCGCGAGACCGTTCAACACATAGATGGTCGCTTCCGGCGCGACGGCGCGCACCTCAAATCCCTCTTCCGGCAGGGCGACGAAAAAGGTGCGACATCCGGCGCGGGAAAGGGCCCTTGTGGCCGGTTCCGCGCCGATGCCGTAGGCGTTGCCCTTCACGGCGGCGGCCGTCTCCGCCGTGCCGGCCTGTGCCGCCAGCGCCTGCCAGTTGCGGGCGAGCGCGCCGAGATCGATCGTCAGCCGGTTGCCGGTGGTGGCCGGCGTCTGGACGGGAGTGGGATCCGATTGTTCCATCAAGCGAGGGTACGCGATTCGGGGCCGCCAGCGCGGCGAGCATGGAGCAGGAATTTGCAGCCGTTGGTCTCTGCCATTTTCGCGGCGATCTCAAGGCCAATCTGCATGCTGGCGCAACGCGGTAGCGCATCGTGACTGCGGCGGGCGCGGCGCGGCGCAGCCTCGGAGCCGTGGCCCTGGTGGTGCGCGACTATGATGAGGCCATCGCCTGGTATCGCGACAGGCTTGGCTTCGTCTGCGTCGAGGATACGCCGCTGGGCGACGGCAAGCGCTGGGTGCTGATGGCGACCAATCCCCCGGCTGAGACGCGGATCCTGCTCGCCAGGGCGCGCGACGAGGCGCAGGAACGCGCCATCGGAAGCCAGTCCGGCGGGCGCGTGTTCCTGTTTCTCCATACGGACGATTTCCAGCGCGACTTTGCCGCCTTCCGGGCGCATGGCGTCCGCTTCCTCGAAGCGCCACGGGACGAGGCCTATGGCACCGTCGCCGTGTTCGAGGACCTCTACGGCAACAAGTGGGACCTGCTGCAGCAGAAGCCGTGACGGGTAGCGCTACTCGTAGGATTCGGGCAGGTGGTCGCGCTTGGCGAGGTTGGAGAAGCGGGTGATCTCCGCCTCGAACTGCAGCGGCACAGTGCCGGTCGGGCCGTGGCGCTGCTTGCCGATGATGACTTCGGCGACGCCGGCGACCTGTTCCATCTCGGCCTGCCACTTGAAGAATTCTTCGGTGCCTTCCTTCGGCATCTTTCCCTTCAGGTAATATTCGTCGCGATAGACGAACATCACCACGTCGGCGTCCTGCTCGATCGAGCCGGATTCACGCAGATCCGCGAGCTGCGGCCGCTTGTCCTCGCGCGCTTCCACCTGACGCGAGAGCTGCGACAGCGCGATCACCGGCACGGCGAGCTCCTTGGCGAGCGCCTTCAGGCCGGTGGTGATTTCGGTGATTTCCTGCACGCGGTTGGCCTGGCCCTTGCCGGAGCCCTGCAGCAGCTGGAGGTAGTCGATGATCAGCAGGTCGAGGCCGCGCTGGCGTTTCAGGCGGCGGGCGCGGGCGGTCAGCTGCGCGATCGAGATGCCACCTGTCTGGTCGATGTAGAGCGGGATACGCGCCATTTCGCGCGAGGCTTCCACCACCTTGGCGAACTGGCGCTCGTCGAGCGAGCCGCGGCGGATATGCGAGGACGAGACGCCGGACTGTTCGGCGACGATACGCGTCGCCAGCTGTTCTGCCGACATTTCGAGCGAGAAGAAGCCGACAATGCCGCCATTGACCGACTTGGTCGAGCCGTCGGGCTGAACCTCGCCGCGATAGGCCTTGGCGATGTTGAAGGCGATGTTGGTGACGAGCGAGGTCTTGCCCATGGCCGGGCGGCCAGCGAGCACGATCAAGTCGGACGGCTGCAGGCCGCCCATCTGGCGGTCGAGATCGTCAAGGCCGGTCGAGATGCCGGAGAGATGGCCGTCGCGCTGGTAAGCGGCGCTGGCCATGTCGATGGCGGCTTTGAGCGCGTCCTCGAACGACTGGAAGCCGCCGTCGTTGCGGCCGGTTTCGGCCAGCGCGAACAGGCGTCGTTCGGCATCCTCGATCTGAGCCTTGGGTGGCATGTCGATCGGGGCGTCGAAGGCGATGTTGACGACGTCCTCGCCGATGCCGATCAGCGCGCGACGAAGCGCCAGATCATAGATCGAGCGGCCATAGTCCTCGGCGTTGATGATGGTCGTCGCCTCGGCGGCGAGGCGTGCGAGATACTGCGCCGGGTTCAGCTCGCCGATGGCGAGGTCGGCCGGCAGGAAGCTCTTCAGCGTGACCGGGTTGGCGATCTTGTTCTGGCGGATGATCTGCGCGATGAGCTCGTACACCTGCCGGTGCACCGGTTCGTAGAAATGAACCGGTTCGAGGAAGTCGGAGACGCGATAGAACGCCTCGTTGTTGACGAGGATGGCGCCCAGGAGCGCCTGCTCGGCCTCGATGTTTTGCGGCGGCTGCCGATAGAATTCGGCAGATTGCGGCGTCACGGCAAGCGCTGGAACGTTCATGGTCGATTGGCTCTCAGATCCCTTGATCCCAGTTAAGGACAGGAGCGGTCGCGAGGCCAATGCTCGCTGGGTTATTGCCCGTTATCCATAGGCTAACGCCAACGCCGCCGCGAAAGCGGCGTTTGCCGCTTGTGCGAAGCGTTTCGGTGACAGTTTCGTGATGGATGCCCGATTCGCGCCGCCCGTCGAGGCATTTCCCCGTTTCTGGAAGCGGGGAAATGTCTCGACGTGCTGGCGGTCGCGTGGGTCTGGTGAGGATGGGCCGGCGGGTCCCGAAGGACCTAGCCGCCGCCGGCGATTTTCAGCGACGGCCGTTGTCCGGCAT
Organism: Hyphomicrobiales bacterium; assembly: GCA_017305815.1. Lineage (GTDB taxonomy): Bacteria > Pseudomonadota > Alphaproteobacteria > Rhizobiales > Kaistiaceae > Kaistia > Kaistia nematophila. The sequence goes on along the minus strand of JAFKJZ010000090.1, from coordinate 4,010 downwards.
GGTCGCGCAGCCGCAGGGCTTCCTCGGCTTGCCAGATATAGTCGCGCGTGAGCGGCAGGGCGTTCTGGTCGCGGACGATCTGGATCTGGAAGATCATCATGTCCTGGTAGCGGAAGGCGGTCTCGGAGGGGGCGAGGTAGAACTCCCACAGCCGGCAGAAGGCCTCGTCATAGAGGGCCACCGCCTCGGCGCGGCGGGCGAGGAACCGTTCGCGCCAGGCCTTCAGCGTCTCGGCATAGTGCCGCCGCAGGATCTCGACGTCGGTTACCTTCAGCCCCGCCTTCTCGATCGCCGGAAACACCTCCGAGAGCGCCGGGATGTAACCGCCCGGGAAGATGTATTTCTGGATCCAGGAATTGGTCTCGCCAGGCAGGTCGAAGCGGCCGATCGCGTGCAGCACCATCACGCCGTCCTCGGTCAGCAGCTCGCGCGCCTTGTCGAAATATTCCTGGAAATGCCCGACGCCGACATGCTCGAACATGCCGACCGAGATGATGCGGTCGAACTGCGTCTTGAGCGCCCGGTAGTCCTGCAGCTTGAATCGGGTCCGGTCGGCGAGGTTCAGCGCCGCCGCGCGGGCGTTCGACACCTTGTGCTGCTCTTCCGAGAGCGTGACGCCGGTGACGTCGACATCGGCATGAGTGGCCAGGTAGAGGCCGAGGCCGCCCCAGCCGGAGCCGATGTCGAGGATCTTTTGGCCCGGTGCGAGCGCCAGCTTGGCCGCGAGATGCCGCTTCTTGGCGATCTGCGCTTCCTCGAGGCTGGTGTCGGGCGTCTCGAAATAGGCGCAGGAATATTGCTGGTCGCTGTCGAGGAACAGCGAATACAGCCTGCCATCGAGATCGTAGTGATGGGCGACGTTCTGGCGCGAGCGGAATGGCGTGTTCCACTGGCGCAGGCGGCGGGTCATCACGCGCAGTCGGTAGATGGCGCGCATCCACCAGGACCGGCCGCCGCTACCGACATTCTGCAGCACTACTTCGAGGAAGTCGTAGATCGAGCCCTGCTCGACGACGAAGCTGCCATCCATGAAGGTCTCGCCGAGCTTCAGCTCGGGATTGCTGAGTACGGCCCGTTCGGCCGCCGCTGTCGTGAAGCGGACGCGGACGGGTATGCCGCTGCCGTCACCGAAGCGGTGACGCTTTCCCTTGGCATCGATAATTTCAAGCGATCCACGCTTCAGAACGCCTGACAGATAGTTGATGAGCAACCGGTTCATTGTGATCCGCTGCCCCCTCCCTGAATGTCTTGGTTTACCAAGGCAGGTTGCGACAAGGCGGTCGGTGACGTCCGGCCGTCACAGGGATGGTAGCCCTGATTTTGCCGCAATTTCAAGCGGGTACGCGCTAAGCCGATTTCGTAGCGTCTGCCAAAGAAAAAGGGCGCCGCGGAAACCGCGGCGCCCTCCCAGAAAATAAGGCTCCCTTCAGGTGAAGGGCGCTTCTTAGATCTCTTCGTCGTCGACGCCGGCGAAGCCTTCGCCCTCCGGCAGCGGCTCCAGCTCGAAGTCGTCCTGGACGGTCGAGAGGTCTTCACCCTGCGACTGGCGAGTCGCTTCGTCGACGCTGCGGGCGACGTTCAGGGTGACGGTGGCCTCGACTTCCGGGTGCAGGGCGATGACGACGTTGTGCAGGCCGATCGACTTGATCGGAACCTCGAGCACGACCTGGCTGCGGGCGACCGAGAAGCCGGCCTCGCTGACCAGGTCGGCCACGTCGCGGCTCGAAACCGAACCGTAGAGCTGGCCGGTCTCGCCGGCCTGGCGGACGACGATGAACGACTGGCCGTTGAGGGCCTCGGCGACCTTCTCGGCGTCGCTCTTGCGCTCGAGGTTGCGGGCCTCGAGGTAGACCTTCTCGGCCTCGAAGCGCTTCTTGTTGGCTTCGTTGGCGCGCAGCGCCTTGCCCTGCGGCAGCAGGTAGTTGCGGGCGTAGCCGTCCTTGACGTGAACGATCTCGCCCATCTGGCCGAGCTTGGCGACGCGCTCCAGCAGAATGACGTCCATGATGTGACTCCTTTGGTCTTGAATTCGAAACGTGACTTACGAGATGCCGGACCGCGCCGCGAAACGGCGCGCCCGGAATTGGAGGGCGGTGTCGGCAAGTCCGACCACGGCCATGATGCCGAGCGGCAGCAGGAAGAAGCTGAGGGCATAGACGAGGAAGAGCAGCAGCGGCCGCGCCGCCTTGCCGTTGAGCATGGCGTGCAGCAGGCCGAAGCCGGTCAGCGCGAAGGCGAAGCCCATGGCGCCCGCGAAGGCGCCCGCGATCTGGCCGGGGACGCCCGGCAGCAGGCTGACGATGAAGGCGAGGCCGAAGAACAGCGCCGCCGACTGGGGCAGCACGACGGCCCAGAGCGGCGTCCATTCGCGCGCGAGCAGGCCCGACATGCGGGCGATCCGGGCGCCAAGCCAGGTGGCAAGCACGAGGATACCCAGCGTCAGGCTGGCGGAGGTGAACGGCATCAGCGTGATGTTGAAGCGGACGAGCGGCTCGATCTCCGCCTCGGTCGGCGCCATGCCATCGGCCGAGGACTGCGCCAGCCAGTCCTTGAGTACGCTCACCGTCTGGCTGACCAGCGCCTCGGGGTTGTAGCCGAGCAGGAAGCCGGTGACGACGACGGCGGCGCCGGTGACGAGGGCGGCGCGGACGAGCACGTTGTCGAGCGGGAACCACTGGCGACCACCGGGCACGGCGTCGTCGGGCCGCGACAGGCCGACGAGATGCGCTGCCCAGGCGACGGGCGCCGCGAACAGGATGAAATAGAGGCCGCCGGCGAGGTGGCCGATGGCGAGGCCGATCATCGCCGAGGCGACGGCGGCGGCCGCGGCGGCGGAATACGTGCCGAATCCGAGCCCGGCAATGGCGATCGGCAGCGGCGACAGGATGAAGAGGGGGAGGGCGAGGGCGGTCCCGCTGACGAGCCCGGCGAACAGCAACGCTGCCGCAAGGCCGGCTCCAAGGCCAATCAGGATGTTCCGCATCGACATGATATCTCGCTGTCCCGCTTCGAGAGCGGTTAGAGGCAGGTCACGGGAAGCCCGGCCATACCCCAACCAAGTCTTGCCATTCAGGCACTGAAATCGTCAGCCCCGAAGGGCGGTGCCGGACCGGCGGCGGGCGTCGGTCCGGCGAATCGGGTCGCGCGTCGCTGGAGACCTGGGTCTCCGGCGACCGGCGTCTTACTTGATCACGTAGGGGATCAGGCCGAGGAAGCGTGCGCGCTTGATCGCCTGGGCGAGCTCGCGCTGCTTCTTGGCCGAAACGGCCGTGATGCGGGACGGAACGATCTTGCCGCGCTCGGAGATGTAGCGCTGCAGGAGACGGATGTCCTTGTAGTCGATCTTCGGCGCATTCGGGCCCGAGAACGGGCAGGTCTTGCGGCGACGGAAGAACGGACGGCGCTGGCCGCCGCTGGACGCGCTGGTGGTGCCGATCTCAGCCATTATTCAGCCGCTCCTTCAGAATCTTCCGAGCGCGGACGACGCTCGCCACGGAAACCGCCGCCGGCGCCACCGCCGAAGCCGCCACGCGGACGGTCGCCACGGTCGCCGAAGCGGCCGCCACGGTCGCCATCGTCACGATCGCGCTTCTGCAGCATCGCGGACTGGCCTTCCTCGTGTTCCTCGACCTTGAGGGTCAGGATGCGGAGGATGTCTTCGTTCATGCGCTGCTGACGCTCGAGCTCGGCCACTGCGGCGGCCGGGGCGTCGATGTTGATCAGCGTGTAGTGCGCCTTGCGGTTCTTGCGAATCCGGAATGCGACCGACTTCAGGCCCCACTGCTCGATCTTGCCGACCGTGCCGCCATTGGCCTCGATGAGGCCCTTGAACTGCTCGGTAAGTGCTTCGACCTGCTGTGCGGACACGTCCTGTCGCGACAGAAATACGTGCTCATAAAGCGGCATGATTGCCCTTCCTTTTCGTTTCCCGGCGCCAAGCCTCACCGAAGCCTTCGAGAAAGGCTGATCGGTACGAACTTCGAGAGCGGAGACACGGGAAGACGGGATCT
>JAFKJZ010000089.1 GCA_017305815.1 Hyphomicrobiales bacterium | reverse complement strand
CAGGCGCGCCCACGCCGCGCCGGTGTTCTCAAGCCCCTCCGGGACATAGCGGCCGAGGTCGTCCGGGAGGATGCGGACGCCGTCTGGCACCCGGTAGCCCGCGGCGGGCTCGCCGTCGAGCAGGATGGCGACGTCGAAATTGCGACCGGGCTCCCGCACCAGCGCGCTGCTGACGGCAAGCGCGATGGGCAGGAAACGGTCATTGACGACGAAATAGACGACGTTCCGCATGACGGTCCTGTCGGATGGATATGCGTGTTTCAAGAACGGGCCGCCGGTCGGATCACGCGTCCTCCAGCAGCTTCAGCCTGGCGCTGAAGGCGCTGCTCGGCTCGAAGTGGAACACGCCGCGAACTGGCGGACCGTCCGCGACGACCTCCCAGTCCAGGGTGGCGGCGAGTTCCTCGATGAAGACGGCGCTCGTCTCGATGGTCCAGTCGCCGCCGAGGCAGCGGTGCTTGTCCATGCCGAAGGGCGCGTAGGCATCCATCGACTGCTTCTCGCCGAGGAAGCGGGTCGGGTCGAAGGTCGATGGCTGGACGAACTTGTTCGCGTCGCGATGCCCTTCCCAGACGCAGATCCGCACGCGCGTGTCCTTGGGAAAGAAGAAGCCGTTGAACACGATGTCGCTGGTGGTGGCGCGATGAATGAACTCGCTCTGCTCCATGCGCAGCGATTCCTGCGCCATCGACCGGGCGAGCGCCCGCCGTTCCGGCCCCGCCGCCGCCGCGCGAACGCGGGGAAGGATCGACGGATCCCGCGACAGCATGTTCATGATCCAGAACCAGAGGCCGTGCAGGTCGTAGCGCGACGCCTCGGTCATCTGGATTAAATTGCCGATGACGGTCTCGTCGGGATCGCCCTTGGCCAAGGCGATGGCAAGCAGACTTTCACTGTCCTTCCCCTCGCCGTGCTCCTTCTCGATGACCTGCCCGACAATGGTTCGCAGACGCTTGTAGGCTGCCCTGTGCTTGTCCTTGGCGACCAGGAAGATCCCGTTCGGCGCGTATTCATTATAGGCGTTCTCCAACGGCTCGTAGAACGGACTGTCGCGCTTCACGCCAAGGATGAGCCGCAGCTGGATTTCCGTCGTCGCCTTCTTGAAGGCGTGGGTAATGGTCGCCGCGGACAGCGGCCCCTCCATCCGGGACAGACCGACCAACGTCTTGCGGACCACGCTCCGCATGAACGCATCGTGATCCGCCAGGTTCAGTCCCTTGAAGATATCGATGAAGATCCGGCGATACTTGCGATGCGTGTCGCCTTCCATCGCCCGCAGGAACCCGAACGGGAACAGGTCGCTGAGATCGGTCGTCGCGGCGCGGGTCTTGCCCTCGTTCTCGTTCAGGAACTTGCGGCCGATCTCGTGCCCCACGATGCAGGTCGTGAACTTCCCGCCCCACCAGACCTTGAAGATCGGCCCGAGCCGCTCCGACTCCTTGATCAGCAGCATCTGATCGGCAAGCGCGGTGTTGGAGAGAATGCGCAGACGTCCAGGCGGAAGCGGCTTGCCCTTGAAGGCAGCGCGAAATCCATGCTGCAACGTTACCCGGCGAAGATGCAATTCTTTCCCGAGACGCCTCAATCCGATCAAGTGATTATCGGGCATGACCAGACTCCTGTTGCGTAAATCATCTGTACTTTTTCAAATCAATATTTCATACAACTCGGAAATCGAACCGCCGAAGAGCCAAGCGAATGAGATCCGTCGTCATTAGTCTCGCGAGAATGGAAGAGCGGCGGACCCAGATCGCGGATCAGTTCGGAGCCGAGGGGCTCGACTTCGATTTTCTGGATGCCTTCGACGCCCGCCAGGACGCGCATATACCGGTGTCGCGCTATGACGAGGCGGCGAGCCTTGCCCGCTACGGCGCGCCTCTAAAGCCGGCCGAGATCGCGTGCTATGCGAGCCACTATGCCGCTTGGCAGCTCTGCCGCGAAAGCGGCGAGCCCCTGGCGATTTTCGAGGACGACGTCGTGCTTCATCGAGGCTTTGCCGAGGTGCTGCAACTGGCGGCGTCGCGCATCGAGCGACATCGGCTGATCCGCCTGTTCGGCAAACACGCTCGCAAGACCCGGGATCTGGAACAGCTGACATCAGGCTACCGCCTCGTCCGATTCCTGCACGGACCGATCGGCACGCAGTGCTACTGCCTCTCGCCGGATGGGGCCGCCGCCCTCCTCGCCCATGCCGACCGCTGGAGCGAACCGGTCGATCACTATCTCGACCGCTTCTGGCTGCACGGGCTCGCGAGCAAGGCGATCCTCCCCTACGAAGTGGAGGAAATGGACCGCGCAAAGATCGAGGGCGCGATCGGCGAGCGGCGGCAACGCCGGCGCGGCAAGGCGAAATTCCGCAGGGAATGGACCCGCCAGACCGATCTGATCGCTCGCTGGCTCTACAATCTGCGCCACTGGCCACGCTGAGGCCGGATCCGGCACGTCGGGGGACGGCAGCCTGGCCCCCTCCGGCATTACGCGGCCCCCAGGGCGACGCGCTGCGCGCGGGCCGGTGCGGGGCGCGTCTCCAGCGGCGGCGCGATCAGATGGGCGAACAACGCCTGGTTCTCCCGCACATAGGCGGGAAAGCTCTCGTCGAGGTCGCGATGGAACAGCCTGCGGCTCCCCATGTCGCTGATCGCGATTCCGGCCGAGAGCAGGCGCTCGAGCTTGTCCGAATTCAGATAGTCTTCCGGCACGGTGTTGTGGGCGGCATAGGACTTCAGCTTCCGCCGGATCGCATCGATGCCGCCGAGATAGGAGAAGTGCCAGCCCGCATTGCGGACGACGCGGCGGCGGACAATCTGGCGCATCTGCAGCGACGCCTTGATCGCGCGCGGAATGTCGTGCCGCCACGAAGGCGAAGGGCCATAGACTTTGCGCAGGCGCTCCATGGTCCGGAGATCGGCACGACGGACGGCGCGCGGACCGCTGCGCAACCAGAACGCGTCCAGTTCGAGATTCAGGAAGTAGTTGAACATCCTCAGCTCGAAGCAGAGCACCTCCCGCGCGCGCGGCGGCTCGGCCCTCAGGCGGCGCAGCGTCTCGGCCGACAGGATTTCATCGAGGTCGGAGAGCAGGACGATGTCGTCCGGCGCAGCATCGCGCACCCCATCCAGCAATCCGTCGCACTGCTTGCGCCGGCGTGCCCAGCCGTCCTCCTGCCCGCCCGAGGTATCGACCACGATGTAGACGATCTTGTCTTCAAAAGCCTTGAAACGCGCCCGATTGAGCTCGAAATGCAGCGGCTTGGGCTGCCCGGAGAAGGTAGTCGTAGCTTCGGCAATAACAAAACGGTCGACAAACGGCGCCATCTCATGCAGCCGGATCTCGAGCAAGTCGAGTTCATTGAAGAGCAGAAAACAATCGAACAATCGCACCATGCGGTCCGCCGAGACAAAAAAACAACTAATAAGATCGAAGGCCAAAATAACAAATGGCCAACTACCACAGGTTGCCATTACAACCTACGGTATATTAAGGATTTCGACAATTCCGCCACGGAATCGTAGAACTGTTCTCAAATTAATCACAACACCCGGCGCCTGGCTCAACCGAATTCCGCTGCGTCAGTGAATATTCACAACGGCGTGATCTTTTGGTCGCGTCTTAGCCGAGCCACACTCCCGCCACAGTGACGGCGGTCACAACCTCGCCTGCCCGCATGAACAGAACCCAAGGACGGAAAGTCGCCCGGCGCAGGCCCCGAAAGCGCCCCGATCCGCTTTACCTTGGCGCGCTGAGGCCCCACAAAGGCCTGCACCTCTTCAAGGCCGGCGGAATCGCCACGCGAGTTCGCCCAGGACCCATCCATGCTTTCGGCAAACCAGGTCGCGTCGCTATCGGCGATCATCATCACCAAGAACGAGGCCCGCGATCTGCCGGCCTGCCTCGCTTCGCTTTCGTTCTGCGACGAGATCGTCGTCGTTGACAGCGGATCGACGGACGCGACGGTCACGATCGCCGAGGCGGCCGGCTGCCGGGTTCTGATCCGCAGCGAATGGGCTGGTTTCGGAGTGCAGAAGCAGCGTGCTCTCGATGCAGCCACCAGCGACTGGGTGCTGTCGATCGACGCCGACGAACGGATTCCGCCGGCGCTTGCGACAGAGATCCGCGCGGCGCTGGCGACGGCCGATGGACCGGCCGGCTATCGCGTCAATCGTCTCAACACCTTCCTGGACAAGCCGCTGCGCCATGGCGGCTGGTATCCCGATCGCCATCTGCGGCTCGCGCGGCGCGACGTCGCCCGCTTCACCCCGGATCTCGTGCACGAGAGACTGGTCGTCGACGGCGCCGTCGGCGAGCTTTCGACCGAGATGCCGCATCTGAGCTATGTCGATTTCGACGAGGTGCTGGACAAGCAGCGCCGCTATGCGCTCTCCGGCGCCGCGCAACGGCAAAAGAGCGGCCGAAAGGGCGGCGTCGGCAGAGCGGCGCTGCGCGCCGTCTGGCTGTTCTTCCGGCTCTACGTGATCAAGCGCGGCTTCCTGGATGGCCGCGCGGGCTTCCTGGCCGCGGCCGCAAACGCGCAGGAGATGTTCTGGCGCTACGCCGCGACCGGCTGGAAGCCATAGGGACCGAGGATCGCGCTCGCTACCCTATTCGATCGGAACCAGGGGCTCGTCCTTGATGCGGCGGATGGTGAGCGTCGTGCGGACGCTGGCGACATTGGCCGCCGCCGTCAGTTCCTCGACGAAGGCCTGGAAGGATTTCAGCGTCGGAGCGACGCATTTCAGGATGAAATCCGCCTCGCCCGAGAGCATGTAGCATTCGCGCACGATCGACCAGTCGCGCACGCGCGCGCCGAACGCCGCGAGATCGGCCTCCGCCTGGCTGGACAGCCCGATCATCGCGAAGGCGGTGACGTCGTAGCCAAGCGCCGCCTCGTCGACCAGCGCGCGGTATCCCTCGATGATCCCCGCCTCCTCGAGCGCGCGCATGCGGCGCAGGCAGGGCGGCGCGGAGATGCCGGCGCGGCGCGCCAGCTCGACATTGGTGATGCGACCGTCAGCCTGCAATTCCTTCAGGATCTTCCAGTCGATCGCGTCTAAACGGGCTTTCACGCTGGCCTCACGGCGAAAGTATCTCTTTCAGGAAAGAAAGCCGGGGATGCAGGGCGGCAATCGGATATTCGAGTCTGGCCCAATTGCCTTGATTCGGAAACAATTGTTCGCGAGAACGCACAGGATCGCATAGCTCGCACAACTGTATGCGCTCCACACACCCCTCCAGGGACGCTGCCTTCAAAAGCGGATGTCCCGACACTATGTCTGGGCCCATCATGCAGCACGCCAAGCTCATCATCGTCGGATCCGGCCCCGCCGGCTACACCGCCGCCATCTATGCAGCCCGCGCTATGCTGGAGCCGATGCTGATCGCCTGCGTCCAGCCCGGCGGGCAATTGACCATCACCACCGACGTCGAGAACTATCCGGGCTTCGCCGACGTCGTCCAGGGCCCCTGGCTCATGGAGCAGATGCGCGCCCAGGCCGAGCATGTCGGCACCAAGATGGTGTCCGACCACATCGTCGAGGCGGACCTGTCGCAGCGCCCCTTCATCCTGAAGGGCGATTCGGGCGAGGTCTATGCCGCCGACGCGCTGGTGATCGCCACCGGCGCGCAGGCGAAATGGCTCGGCATCGACAGCGAGCAGAAGTTCAAGGGCTTCGGCGTCTCCGCCTGCGCCACCTGTGACGGCTTCTTCTACCGCGACAAGGATGTCGTCGTGGTCGGCGGCGGCAACACGGCGGTCGAGGAAGCGCTCTATCTGGCGCATATCGCGAAAAAGGTGACGATCGTCCACCGCCGCGACCATTTCCGCGCCGAGCGGATCCTGCAGAACCGCCTGTTCGGCCTCGACAATGTCGAGGTGATCTGGGACAGCGTCGTCGACGAGGTCGTCGGCAAGACCGGATTCCCGCCTTCGGTGACGGGGGTGAAGCTGCGCAACGTGGTGACCGGCGAGGTCAGCGAGCGCGAGACGCATGGCGTGTTCGTGGCGATCGGCCACGCGCCGGCGGTCGAGATCGTCCGCGGCCAGCTCGACCTGAAGCCGTCCGGCTATATCTGGACGGCGCCCGATTCGACCGCGACCAGCATTCCCGGCGTCTATGCCGCCGGCGACGTGACGGACGAGACGTTCCGGCAGGCGGTGACCGCGGCGGGTCAGGGCTGCATGGCGGCACTCGAGGCGGAACGCTGGCTGGCTGCCAATCCGGTTGTGACCGAGACCGCAGCCGCCGCCGAATAGAAACGATAACAGGGCTGGTGGTTGCGGAGGGGGCTGTCCATCCATGGACTGGGACAAACTGAGGATTTTTCACGCGGCAGCGCAGGCCGGCTCTTTCACCCATGCCGGCGAGGCGCTGGGCATGAGCCAGTCGGCCGTCAGCCGCCAGGTCGGCGCGCTGGAGCAGGATCTCGGCGTCCCCCTCTTCCACCGCCATGCGCGCGGCCTGATCCTGTCCGAACAGGGCGAGCTGCTCTACCGCACGTCGCAGGACGTGATGCAGAAGCTCGAGGGCGTGAAGATCCGCCTGACGGATTCGCGCGAGAAGCCGACCGGCACGCTGCGCATCACCACCACGGTCGCGCTCGGCTCGACCTGGCTGACCCAGCGCATCAATGAATTCGTCGACCTGCATCCGGACCTGAACCTGCACCTGATCCTCGACGACAAGGAGCTGGACCTGACCATGCGCCAGGCCGACGTGGCGATCCGCCTGCGCCAGCCGGTGCAGCCGGACCTGATCCAGCGCCGGCTGTTCACGGCGCACTATCACGTCTACGCCTCGGAGGACTACGTCGCCCGCTTCGGCAAGCCCGAGACGCTCGACGACCTCGAAGGCCACCGCATCGTCACCTTCGGCGTGCCGGTGCCGCCCAATATCCGCGACGTGAACTGGCTGGAGATCGCCGGCCGTTCCTCGGACAACCCGCGCGAGCCGGTGGTTCGAATCAACAACATCTACGCGATCAAGGCTGCCGTCGAACGCGGCACGGGCATCGCCATCCTGCCGGACTACATGATCGAGGAAGGCTCCTCGCTCGTGAAGCTTATGCCGGAGGCACAGGTGCCGAGCTTCCCGACCTATTTCTGCTATCCGTCGGAGCTCAAGAATTCCGCCAGAGTGACGGCTTTCCGCGATTTCATGCTGGCCAAGGCTCAGAACTGGCAGTTCTGAGCCGCCATTGCCCTGAATCCAGGCACAGTTTTGTGACAATGCCCGGACAGATTCGCGCGGCATTTTGAATGTTTTCCCTAAGGTTCCAGATTTAGGGCGCTAAGCGGAATATTTTTCCATATCGTCAGCAAAATATCCCGCCTCGGGCGCAGATATCTCGTCGAGACGAACACGGCATTGCGTTATGCCGGAAATGCATAGCTGTGATGCACGTCTGCTGGTTGATTAGGCAGCCTGACCAATCCATATACGGGTCAGTTGATGCGTTGGGCCGCCGCTCCCTCCTCCCTGCGGTGGGCTCGACCTCAGCTGTTCCCCTCTGGAAGGTGTTTGCTGCGCATTTCCCTGCCGCAGCAACAAAGACTTAGCCGGGCCTCGCAAGAGTGCCCGGCCTTTTCTTTTCTGAGCCGACTTTCGAGATCGGACAGCGCGCCCGATCTCAGATATCGCCTACAAATCAGGCATGCTCACATATAGAGCGCTTCGCTCTCCAGCCCCTTGTAGAGCCCGGCGACGAATTCCCCATAGCCATTGAAGAGCTGCGTCGGCACCCGCTCGTTCGTGCCGATGACGGTCTCCGACGCCTGGCTCCAGCGCGGATGCGGCACCTCGGGATTCACATTGGCCCAGAAGCCGTATTCCGAGGATTGCAGCTGCTGCCAGAAATTGACCGGCCGCTCCTCGACGAAGCTCACCTTGACGATCGATT
>JAFKJZ010000088.1 GCA_017305815.1 Hyphomicrobiales bacterium | reverse complement strand
CCGCACCTCCTCACGAGCGCAGGCGGCCTCGTAAGCCTTGAAGTTCGCCGGGAAGGCATTCTTGAACTGAAGCGCGATGCCGCGGCCCATGATGCCGACGCAGTTGACCGTGTTGACGATCGCTTCCACGTCCGCCGTCAGGATGTCTCCGGTCCTGAATTCGATCATCGCCATCCCCCCATCAGTAGTACCATTCCCGCCTGATCTCGACCTTTGGCCGGTGAGCGGCGCCCTGCATGGCGGCAGCCACCTTCGGCGCGATGCCCTGCGAATGGATGCCGATCCGTTCGACAAGGCTCCAAGGAAAGGAACGCTCGATCAGGAATTCCGCCTGCTTTCCTTCCTCAAATGCTCCCTGCCACCAGTTCGCCGCCACAGCGTCCCAGTTTATCTCGCGCAAGTTTTGAAGACTGCACCGGTCTTCAAAATATCGTGCGCCAGCATTTGAAAGCGCAAACGTCCACTTTCTTCCATTTTTCTCGGCCCAGTCGACGGCAGCATGCAAATCAGCCTCAAGATGCACGATCGGCCCTTGCCCGCCTTTGTAGGTCAGATTCGGATGGTTTGCCCGATAGATCAGATAGAGCATTACCGATCTCGGGCAAAAATAGAACGGGGTGAACTGCCCAACAAAAAGTTCGGGATGACTCTCTAGCCGCAGCTCGGTAAGTCGTCGCCGCTTAATGTCCCCCATGCCAATGGTCGTTCCCGCTGCAGCACGTTCGATCACCTTCGCGTCGCACCAGATCCGCTTGTCGGCGACAATCGACGCCAAACGATCGACGTGGACGATGTGGTAGATTTTCGGATGTGCGGGAACGGGCATGGTCAGGCAGCGACCTCCTCGTTCTCAGCATCCTCGATGACTTCGTCGAGATCGCCGTCTTCAGCGTTTCGACGAGCGCCTTCAGCTCGGCGTCGTCCGTTCCCGTGGTGTCATAGGTGACGGTGACCGCCTCATAGGGCTTGGCCTGGTTGGCCGGATCCTCGGCGGCGAAGGCGGCCGAACCGAAAAGGGCGACGAACGCGCAACTGCAAAGAAGATGCTTCATGACTGGGGCCCTGGCAGTGCGAGGCGACCGGCCTCATCAAACGGGAAGAAGGGATTGTAGGCCACCTCCCAGAGATGGCCGTCCGGATCGGAAAAATACCCGGAATAGCCGCCCCAGAACACTTTGGTGGCCGGCTTCATGATGCGCGCGCCGCAATTCTAGGCATGCGCCAGCGCCGCATCGACCTCGGCTTCGCTCTCCACATTATGCGCCAGCGTCACGCCGCGAAAACCGTCGCCGGCCGGCGAGACATTCGCGTCGTCGGCAAGGGCGTTGCGCTGGAAAAGAGCCAGCACCACGCCGGAAAGCTGGAAGAACACGATCTCTTCCTGGCTCACTGCCGAAGCCTGCCAGCCAAGCGATTCGTAGAATGCCCGTGCCTTCTGCACGTTGGCGACACCGAGCGTCACAATGCTGAGCCTTGGTGCGAGGCCTACATCCGTCATCTGGTCTTCCCCGTCACGATACGGCCGGCAGCATAGCCGATCAGCCCGCCGGGTACAGGGTCCGTTCTCCGTCATTCACCGCACAGCAGCATGACGGCGTGACGTTCGCGCGGCCGGTGGCCGGCCCCTTCGGTCAACCAGCTCCGCCACGCGACAATCCGCCCGACCGGCACCGTCCCGCCTGGACGGCGCCGGATGGAGCGGGAAGCCCGCCTCCCCCGCTACGTCGTCGCGAGAATGAAGGCGCCGGTCGCGCCCAGCAGCACCAGCAACACGATCCACTTCACCAGCGGATGCTTCCAGACCGTCCACATGATCCAATCCCCCAAAAGCCTTGCGAGCCGACGCGGCTCACCCCGAACCATCCCATAGCACGCTTCGCGACGGCGACTGCGCCCCCCTCGCCGGCTATCCTCCGACTTCACGCATTTCGGGTGCCCGCCACGCTCATCCGCGATAGATTGAGCCCGCTTGGACGGCGCAAATGGATCGCGCTATAGGGTAAAATAATACCATATACGCAAACCATTGATATCAAACGTCTATTTCAAACATCGACTTTTCAGCGATGCTTGACGGAATCCGTGCTCCAAGCTAAACACCGGCCACGAACGACAGGACCACGCGTCCTGTTGCCGCTAATCCTGCCCGCGAAGGGCACGAGAAAACGAGTTCAACAATGAGCACCATTTCCACCAAGCCGGCGGATGTCGAGAAGAAGTGGATTCTGATCGACGCTGAAGGGCTGGTCGTTGGCCGTCTCGCCGTCGTCGTGGCGAACCGCCTTCGCGGCAAGCACAAGGCCAGCTTCACCCCGCATGTCGACGACGGCGACAACGTCATCGTCATCAATGCCGACAAGGTCGTCTTCACCGGCGCCAAGTACACCGACAAGCGGTACTACTGGCACACCGGCTACATCGGCGGCATCAAGGAGCGCAGCCCGCGCCAGATCATCGAGGGCAAGTTCCCCGAGCGCGTTCTGGAGAAGGCCATCGAGCGCATGATCCCCGAGGGTCCGCTCGGCCGTCGCCAGCTCAAGAACCTGCGCGTCTATGCCGGCTCGGAGCATCCGCATGAAGCCCAGCAGCCGGAAGTGCTGGACGTCGGCGCCCTGAATGCCAAGAACAAGAGGATTGCCTGAACATGGCTGATCTCCAGTCCCTCCAGGACCTCGCCGTCATCTCGACCGAGAACGCGGCTCCTGTCCATGTGCAGAAGCTTGACGCCCAGGGCCGCGCCTACGCGACCGGCAAGCGCAAGAACGCCATTGCCCGCGTCTGGATCAAGCCGGGCACCGGCAAGATCACCGTGAACGGCAAGGAATACCGCGGCTACTTCGCTCGCCCGGTTCTGCAGATGCTCGTCCAGCAGCCGATCGGCGTTGCCTCGCGTACCGACCAGTACGACATCAACGCGACGGTCGCCGGCGGCGGTCTGTCCGGCCAGGCCGGCGCGCTCCGTCACGGCATCTCGAAGGCTCTGACCTATTACGAGCCCGAGCTGCGCACCGTCCTCAAGAAGGGCGGCTTCCTGACCCGCGACAGCCGCGTCGTCGAGCGCAAGAAGTACGGCCACGCCAAGGCCCGCCGCAGCTTCCAGTTCTCGAAGCGCTAATCAGCGTCCTCGCGACGTTTTCGAAAGGGCGCTTCGGGCAACCGCAGCGCCCTTTTTCTATGCGGTCCTGCTTCATCGCAGGGTCATGCTGACGCGACATCCTTGCGGGTGGCGCTGAAGCCCCCATCTTCTGGTGCCTGAACGGAGGCAAGCCCATGGTATCCAAGGTCTTCATCGACGGCGAAGCCGGCACGACGGGTCTGCAGATCCGCCAGCGCCTGGAAGGCCGCGACGACATCCAGCTTTTGTCGATCGCGCCCGAGCGTCGCAAGGAGACGGCGGCCAGGGCAGAGCTGCTGAACGGCGCCGACGCCGTCATCCTCTGCCTGCCGGATGCCGCGGCCAGGGAAGCCGTCAGCCTCATCGACAATCCGGCGGTCAAGGTGATCGACGCGTCGACCGCCTACCGGACGGCTGCCGACTGGACCTATGGCTTTGCCGAGCTGGACAAGGCGCAGCGGGCGAAGATCGCCGGCTCGACGCGGATCTCCAACCCGGGCTGCTACGCGACCGGCGCCATCGCGCTACTGCGGCCGCTGGTGTCGGCAGGTCTCCTGCCCGGCTCCTGGCCGGTGACAATCAACGCCGTCTCGGGCTATTCCGGCGGCGGCAAGTCGATGATCGCCGAGTTCGAGGATCCGAACGCGCCGAACTACACGCACGAGAATTTCCGCATCTATGCGCTGCCGTTGCAGCACAAGCATGTTCCGGAAATCCAGAAGCACGGCCAGCTTGAGCTGCGCCCGATCTTCGCGCCCTCCGTCGGCCGCTATGCGCAGGGCATGATCGTCGAGATCCCGCTGCATCTGGACCTGATCCCCGGCAAGCCGTCGCTGGCCGCGCTGAACGAGGCGCTTTCCGCCCACTATGCCGGCGAGCGCTTCGTCACCGTCGCCAGCCTCGCGGAATCGGGCGCCATGACAGGCCTCGATCCCGAAGGGCTGAACAGCACCAACCGGATGAAGCTCTTCACCTTCGGCACCGAAGGCGCGGGCCAGGCGCGCCTCGTCGCCCTGCTCGACAATCTCGGCAAGGGAGCCTCGGGCGCCGCCGTGCAGAACCTGAACCTGGTTCTCGGCCTCGACGAGGCGAGCGGCCTCAGCTAGGTCGGCCTCACTGGACGACACTTCAACGGCCATGTCGCGGGGCTTCGACCCCCGGCATGGCCGTTTTCGTCTGCGCGCCCGCGCATGCAATTCTTCGCGGGCCGACTGCCAACCCGTTTCCTTGACGCTACGTCAGCGCTACCTTGCTCGAACCGGATCCTCCGGCAAGAACGAACGAGGGAGCCTGAAATGCCTGCCACGGTCCTTCTGCACCCCGCCATCGATCACGGCCTCCGCAAGGGCGCGGACGATTTCGCCGGCGGAACGCTGGTCTGCCACTGTCTCGACAAGCCGGTGAAGGTCGAGATCAAGGGCCAGGTCGCCCACAACCATGCCTGTGGCTGCACCCAGTGCTGGAAGCCCGAGGGCGCCATTGTCTCGATCGTCGCTGTCGCGCCGACCGCCAATGTCCGCGTGGCGGAGAACGGCGACAAGCTCGCCATCGTCAATCCGGCCGCCACCATCCTGCGCCATGCCTGCAAGGTCTGCGGCGTGCACATGCACGGGCCGGTCGAGAAGGATCATGCCTTCAAGGGCCTGACCTTCGTCCACACCGAGCTTTCGCGCGAGGAAGGCTGGCAGGCGCCGCAGTTCGGCGCCTTCATCTCGTCGCTGATCGAGGGAGGCGTGAAGCCGGACAGCATGGGCGCGGTCCGCGCGCGCATCCGTGAACTCGGCCTCGAACCCTATGACTGCCTGTCGCCGCCGCTGATGGACGCGCTGGCGATCTTCGCGGCGAAGAAATCCGGAGTTCTCGCCGAATGAATGAAAAGGGGCAGGCTAGACCGCCTGCCCCGCCACCCAGCCGGACGACCAGGCCCACTGGAAATTGTACCCGCCGAGCCAGCCCGTGACATCGACGACCTCGCCGATGAAATGGAGGCCCGGAACCGCCTTCGCCGCCATCGTCTTCGGGTCCAGTTCGTCGGTGTCGACGCCGCCGAGGGTCACTTCGGCGGTGCGGTAGCCCTCGGAGCCCAGTGGCTTGACGCGCCAGGCGTTGGTCGCCGCCTCGACGCGGCGCAGCGCCTTGTCGGAAAAGTCGGCGAGGTTGGCCGGCCCCTGCTCCGCCTCGGCGATCAGCTGCGCCAGCCGTTTCGGCAACAGCGTCGCGAGAACGGTCTGCAGCGCCTGCTTGCCGCGCTCCGCCTTCGCCGCCTTCAGCGTTGCGAATACGTCGATACCGGGCAGCATGGAGAGCGTGATCTCGTCGCCCTCCCGCCAATAGGACGAGATCTGCAGGATCGCAGGCCCGGAAAGGCCGCGATGGGTGAAGAGCATCGCCTCGGCGAAACGCGTCTTGCCATGCTGGGCGACGGCGTCAACGGCGATGCCGGAAAGCGGCTCCAGGCGCGCCAATGTCGCCGGGTCGAAGGTGAGCGGCACCAGGCCGGGCCGCGTCTCGACCAGCTTCAGGCCAAACTGGCTGGCGATCTCGTAGCCGAAGCCGGTGGCACCCATCTTCGGGATCGACTTGCCGCCGGTGGCGATCACCAGCGATTTGCAGACGACGTCGCCGGTCGAAAGCGCCACGCGGAAGCCGCCATCGACGCGGTGCTCGACGCGCTTGATCTCGGTGCCCAGCCGCAGCTCGACTCCATGGCGCAGCATCTCGGCGACCAGCATCTCGATGATCTGCTTGGCCGAGCCGTCGCAGAAGAACTGGCCCAGCGTCTTCTCGTGATAGGCGATGCCGTAGCGCTCGACGAGGGCGATGAAATCGCGCTGCGTGAAGCGCGACAGCGCCGAGATGGCGAAGCGCGGATTCTTCGAGATGAAGTTTTTCGCCGACGCGTTGATGTTGGTGAAGTTGCAGCGGCCGCCGCCGGAAATGCGGATCTTGTCGCCGGCCGAGGGCGAATGGTCGACGATGGCGACGGAGCGGCCGCGCTTGCCCGCCTCGATGGCGCACATCATGCCGGCGGCTCCGGCGCCGAGCACGACGACGTCGTAGAATTTCGAACCGGGAAGGGTCACGCCGAGGCTCCGAACACCGCGTCGATGTCGGCGGCGGTCAGAAGACGGTACGAGCCGGCTTCCAGATCCGCCGGCAGGTCGAGCAGGCCGATGCGGTCGCGATGCAGCGCCACGACATGGTTGCCGACGGCGGCGAACATGCGGCGGACCTGATGATAGCGGCCCTCATGCAGGGTCAGCGTCGCCTGCTTCGGGCCGGCGCTCTCCATCTCGGCCGGCAGCAGCGGCTTGTCCTCGCCCTCGAGCATCAGCCCACCGGCCGCAAACAGCGCCGCCTCGTCGCCATTGAGCGGCCGGTCGAGCGTCACCTGGTAGCGCTTGGGCACATGGTGGCGCGGCGAAATGATGCGATGGAGCAGCGCGCCGTCATCGGTCATCAGCAGCAGGCCCGACGTCTCCTTGTCGAGACGGCCGACGGTGGAGATGACGGGATCGCGGCGGCGCCAGCGTTCCGGCAGCAGCGAATAGATCAGCGCGCCGGTTTCCTTGTGCGAGCAGGTGACGCCGAGCGGCTTGTGGATCATCAGCGCCATGCCGGGCGGCGGATCGAGCGGTTCGCCCGCCACCGTCATGCGAGTGGCGAGGTCGGGCTTCACATAGACGTGCTGGGCCGGATCGGTCTCCGCCTCGCCATCGAGAATGACGCGGCCGCCCTGGATCAGGCCCTGCACCTCGCGCCGCGAACCATAGCCGAGATTTGCGAGCAGCCGGTCGAGCCGGGCCGTCGGGAAGCTTGCCTTGCCGCCGGACTTGTTCATTTGCGTGCCTCGTAGATCTTGAAGCCTTCCGCTTCGGCGACCAGATCGGCCCGGGCGAACAGCGTCTTCAGATGGTCCTCATACGGCAGGTGCCGGTTGGCCGTCAGCCAGAGGCGGCCACCCTTGCGCAGGCTCTCGGCGGCGCGCCGGACGAAGGCCTGGCCGAGCGAGCGGTCCTCGGCGCCGCCGTCATGGAAGGGCGGGTTCATGACGATGAAATCGAGGTTCTCCGGGATCGTTCCCGCCTTGCGAACGTCCGCCCAAGTCATCGTGGCGCGCGGGTCGGTGACGTTCTTCGCCGCCGCCTCGACGGCGCGCCGGTCGATATCGACCATGGCAAGCGATTCGACGGTCGACATCTCCATCACGGCGCGCGCCAGATAGCCGACGCCGCAACCGAGATCGGCGCCGCGGCCGGCAAGCTGCGGCAGGTGCTTCAGGAGCAGGGCGCTGCCGGGATCGACGCGGTTCCACGAGAACACGCCCGGCTGCGACCAGAGCCCGGTCTCCTCCACCAGCCGCATCGAGCCTTCCGCGATCGCTTCGGCGAGACGGGAGAGATCCTCCGGCCGGGGACCGACAAGGATGCGGTGATGGCGCAGCGCCGTCTCGCTCATCTCGCAGCCGAAGGCCTTCAGCTCCTTGGCGAGCCGGGAACCGCCCTTGTCCTTCGGCGCCATCACGGTCAGCTGGGCGCCCGGCTGCAGCGCGCGCAGCGCCTGCGCGATGTCGTGCCGGCGCTCGATCGTGCCGGGCGGCGCAAGCATCACCATGCCGGCGAGCGAACCCTCCGCGCAGCGCTCCAGCGCCGCGCTGCCCGGCATCAGCGGCGAAAACTGGACGGCCTCGCGCGGCAAGTCCGCCAGCTCTGCCGGTGGGTTGCCATAGACGCCGGTGGTTGCTTCCTGATTCATCGGTCTCTCACGCACAATTTGTGCTGTT
>JAFKJZ010000087.1 GCA_017305815.1 Hyphomicrobiales bacterium | reverse complement strand
TCCGGCAGATTGGAATGGCTCAAATCAAGCCTTGACGAGCTTTCGAGAATTTGTCCAGATGATCAAGCTTTTGAACCGCAGCCCCGACAACCAGCAAAACGAGGGGTGGGCCGCGGGACAGCGTCGACCGGCGGGCGGACGCCTGCCGTACCATGGGAACCCGGGGCCATGTGGCCGGTAGGGAGGGATCAGCGTATGCCGTCGCATCTGCCGGACATCGCATCGGGCCGTCTGTCGCCCGACGAATATGCCGCCAACTTTCTCGACATCCACCCGCCGCTCGACCATCACCAGGCCGTCGTCGAAGCGGATCGCTGCTATTTCTGCTACGACGCGCCCTGCGTGAAGGCGTGTCCGACCTCGATCGACATTCCGCTCTTCATCCGCCAGATCCTGACCGACAATCCCGAAGGCTCGGCCGAGACGATCCTGTCGCAGAATATCCTTGGCGGCATGTGCGCCCGCGTCTGCCCGACCGAGACGCTGTGCGAAGAGGCCTGCGTCCGCGAGGAAGCGGAGGGCAAGCCGGTCAAGATCGGCCTGCTGCAGCGTTATGCGACCGATGTCCTGATGGAAGAGCGCGGCGAGCAGCCTTTTGCGCGCGCTCCCTCGACCGGCAAGCGCGTCGCCGTGGTCGGCGCCGGTCCCGCCGGGCTTGCCGCCGCCCATCGCCTCGCCATGCATGGCCATGACGTCGTCATCTACGACGCGCGGCCGAAGGCCGGCGGCCTCAACGAATACGGCATCGCCGCCTACAAGGCTCCCGACGACTTCGCGCAGAAGGAAGTCGACTTCGTGCTGTCGATCGGCGGCATCGCCGTCGAGCACGGCAAGGCGATCGGCCGTGACGTCAGCCTGGCCGAGCTGCGCGGCAGCTTCGATGCCGTCTTCCTCGGCATGGGGCTTGCCGGCGTCAACGCGCTCGGCCTCGACGGCGAGGATCTCGCCGGCGTCGCCGACGCGGTCGACTATATCGCCGAACTGCGCCAGGCCTCGGATCTCTCGACCCTGCCGGTCGGCGCCCGTGTCGTCGTGGTCGGCGGCGGCATGACGGCGATCGACGTCGCCGTGCAGTCGAAGCGCCTCGGCGCCAGGGAAGTCACCGTCGTCTACCGGCGCGGCCAGGACAAGATGGGCGCTTCGGAATATGAGCAGGACCTCGCCCAGACCGATGGCGTCGTCATCCTCCACAACACCAGGCCGAGGCGCCTCCTCACCGAGGCGGGCCGGCTCGCGGCGATCGAGTTCGAGGAAACGCGTGACGAGGCCGGCAGGCTGGTCGGCACCGGCGCTACCTTCACGCTCGCCGCGGACACGGTGTTCAAGGCCATCGGCCAGACCCTCGTTCCCGCAGCTTTGAACGGATCGGCCGAGACGATCGCGCTCGATGGTGGCAAGATCCGTGTCGACGAGGAAAGGCGCACGACGCTTCCCGGCGTCTGGGCTGGCGGTGATTGCGCCGCAACCGGAGAGGATCTGACGGTCGCCGCCGTCGCCGACGGCCGGATCGCCGCCGAATCCATTCATCTCGCGCTCTCGACCCCGTCCGTCGCGGCCTAGGAGGAACCCATGGCCAATCTCGCGTCCAGTTTCGTCGGCATCAAGTCGCCCAATCCGTTCTGGCTGGCCTCCGCGCCGCCGACCGACAAGGCCTACAACGTCGTCCGCGCCTTCAAGGATGGCTGGGGCGGCGTCGTCTGGAAGACGCTCGGCACCGATCCGCCGGTCGTCAACGTCTCCGGCCCGCGCTATGGCGCGATCCATTCGAACGACCGCCGCCTGATCGGCCTCAACAATATCGAGCTGATCACCGACCGGCCGCTCGAGGTGAACCTGCGCGAGATCAAGGAGGTCAAGCGCGACTGGCCGGACCGGGCGCTGGTCGTCTCGCTGATGGTTCCCTGCGAGGAGCACTACTGGAAGGACATCCTCGCCAAGGTCGAGGAAACCGAGGCGGACGGCGTCGAGCTCAATTTCGGCTGCCCGCATGGCATGAGCGAACGCGGCATGGGCGCCGCCGTCGGCCAGGTGCCGGAATACATCGAGATGGTGACGCGCTGGTGCAAGCAGCACACGCGCATGCCGGTGATCGTCAAGCTGACGCCCAACATCACCGACATCCGCCAGCCGGCCCGCGCCGCGCATCGGGGCGGCGCCGACGCGGTGTCGCTGATCA
Organism: Hyphomicrobiales bacterium; assembly: GCA_017305815.1. GTDB lineage: Bacteria > Pseudomonadota > Alphaproteobacteria > Rhizobiales > Kaistiaceae > Kaistia > Kaistia nematophila. The sequence goes on along the minus strand of JAFKJZ010000087.1, from coordinate 10,042 downwards.
ACACCATCAACTCGATCATCGGCGTCGACATCGACAATTTCGCGCCGATCCCGACGGTCGACGGCAAGGGCAGTCATGGCGGCTATTGCGGCCCGGCGGTGAAGCCGATCGCTCTCAACATGACGGCCGAGATCGCCCGCGACCCGCAGACGCGCGGCCTGCCGATTTCCGGCATCGGTGGCGTCACCACCTGGCGCGACGCGGTCGAGTTCATGGCGCTCGGCGCCGGTAACGTCCAGGTCTGCACCGCCGCCATGACCTATGGCTTCCGCATCGTGCAGGAGATGATCTCGGGCCTGTCGAGCTACATGGACAAGCACGGCTTCACCTCGATCGACGACATCGTCGGCCGGGCGGTCGGCAACGTCACCGACTGGCAGTATCTGAACCTGAACTACGTGGCGAAGGCGAAGATCGATCAGGACGCCTGCATCAAGTGCGGCCGCTGCCACATCGCCTGCGAGGACACTTCGCACCAGGCGATTACGTCGATGGTCGACGGCGCCCGGCATTTCGAGGTGATCGACGCCGAATGCGTCGGCTGCAATCTCTGCGTCAATGTCTGCCCGGTCGAGAACTGCATCACGATGGAACCGATGCTTTCGGGCGTCGATCCGCGTACCGGCTTCCCGATCACCGGTGAATACGCCAACTGGACGACGCACAAGAACAACCCGATGGCGAAGGCCTTCGTGCCGGCCGAGCCGGCGGAATGATCACTGCTCCAGCGCGCGGATCTCGTCATTCGCGCGCCGGAGGCGTTCCGAGAAGTCACGCATCATATTGGCGTAGATCGTCGTGAGCACATGCGGGTGGGTGCGGCCCAGTTCATGGATCGCGTCGACGGAAAAGCCGTAGCAGACCACCCGCTCGTTCGCGACGACATCGGCCGAGCGGGTGCCGCCGTCGAGCAGCGCCATTTCACCGAAGGACAGGCCCGGGCCCATCGAGGCGATGCGGAGGTTCTGGTGCGTTGCCTGCACGGCGTCGGCCAGTTCGACCGTGACCGTGCCGCGCGCGATGACGAAGAAGAGCCGTGCCGGGTCGCCGGTGCGGATGATGCGGTCGCCGGCCTCGAAGATCATCGGCCGCGCCAGCGCCTCCAGCAGCCTGAGGTCGTCGCGCGCCAGCGATTTGAAGATGTGCAGCTCCGAGAGCGAGAAGCGGGTGGCGTCGAACTGGATTCCCGCCTCGGCGATGACGGCGTTCTCGCACCATTCGAGCGCCGCGTCGCGATGCTCGAAGATCTGTTCGGGCAGCGCCTGCTCCATCGCCTCGTGCAGCGTGGCCAGCGCGGGCTGGTGGGCGAGGTGGGAAATCAGCAGCTTGCGGCCGGTTTCGTTGAACGCGCCCGCCAGCCGCGCCAGCAATTGCGACGCCGCCTCATCGGCGCTCGGCACGCGGCGGAAATCGAGGATCACGTGGCTGGTCGTCGACTGGACGTCGCCGATCCGGCGGATCAGCCGCTCGGCCGAGCCGAAGAACAGGGGGCCCTGCACCTCGATGATGCAGATCCGGCGCCCGGTCTCGCTGAGCAGCCGCCGCTCCAGCGGGTTGCGGGCGCGCTTCGAATGGATGATGTCGCCATAGAGTTCGCGCCGGATCACCGTGCTGGTCGAGACATGGCTGCGGAAGATGTTGAGGCGGAAATCCTGGGCGATTTCCTTGCAGGCGGCGACGCCGCGCACGCTGTTGCCGTGCTGGTCGATCGGCGGCGAGAACACGGCGATGCCGAGCTGGCCCGGAATGACGGCGAGGATCGAACCGGCGACGCCGCTCTTGGCCGGGATGCCGACGTCGTAGGACCATTGGCCGGCATAGTTATACATACCGCACGTGTTCATCACGGTCAGGATATCCGAGACATATTCGGTCGCGATCACGCGCTCGCCGCTCAGCGGGTTGACGCCGTCATTCGCCAGCGTCGCCGCCATCACCGCGAGGTCGCGGGCGGTGACGCGCACGGCGCACTGGCGGAAATAGACGTCGAGTATGTCCTCCGGCGCGCGGCGGATCATGCCCGAGTTCAGCATCATATAGGCGATGGCCCGGTTGCGGTGAGGCGCGAGAACAGGGTCAGCATATTCTGCGCGCGCTCCGCCGGGGTGGCGCCCTTGATCGTCTCGGCAATGGCGATCGCCCCGGCATTGACCATCGGGTTGAAGGGGCGGTTATGGACCTCGTCCAGCACGATCGAGTTGAAGGCTTCGCCGGTCGGCTCGACGCCGACGCGTTGCAGGATGGCCTCGCGGCCATGCCGCTCCAGCGCATAACCATAGACGAACGGCTTCGACACCGACTGGATCGTGAACTCGACATCCGCATCGCCAGCCGAATAGGTCTTGCCGTCAATCGTCGCGATGGCGATGCCGCAGAGTTTCGGATCGGCCTTGGCAAGTTCCGGTATGTAGGACGCCACGGCGCCGCCGGAGAGATGGCTGATGCGGAAATGAAGTTCGGCGAGATAGTCGGATACGAGGCCGCTGGAGGGTATTTCGCCTTCACCGGACACAAACGTACGAAGCATCGGCACTCTCCCCGCGATAATGTCGCCGCTGGATCATGCAATTCGTGCGCCAGTACTTGGGGGAGAATTGGCGGACACTTTGGCAGGCGCCTCGGCCCGGACGAGGCTGATGGAAACCAGACGGAGAGTCTCAGTCCGCGGGCGACAGGCTTTTGCTTCCGGCCCGGATCGCGGCGACCAGGATATCCAGCGTCGCGCGGATGCGCGGGGTGCGGCGCAGGTCTTCGTGCACGCCAAGCCAGATCCCCCGCGCCGGTGGTGGCGTCGGGGGACGCAGCCGCTTCAGATTGGCGTGGCGGTCGGCAAGATAGCGCGGCAGGCAGGCGAGGCCCAATCCGGCGCAGCAGGCCTGCAACTGGACATAGCGGCTGTCGGCCAGCAGCCCCGGCGTCGCGGCATTCGCCGTCGCGCGCAGCCAGAGCGCCTCCGGCACGTTCGCGAGGTCGTCCTGCAACGTGATCAGCCGGTGCCCCGCCGCGCCGTCGGCCCAGTCGGGCATCGCCCGCTCCGCCAGATAGCGAGTCGAGGCATAGAGCCCGAAAGCCATGTCGGCGACCCGCTGCACCACGGCCCGGTGCTGTTCGAACGTCGCCAGGCGGATGGCGATGTCCGCTTCGCGCCGCGCCAGGCTGAGCGCCCGGTTGTCGGTGATCAGTTCGACCGCGATGCCGGGAAAGCGCTCCTGCAACTGCGCGAGCGCCGGCGCGATCATCTCCGAGCCGAAGGCCTCGACCGTCGTGATGCGCACCAGTCCCTCGAGGCGGATGTCCTCGCCGCCGATCGTCCGCTCGATCGCCAGCGCCTCGGCCTCCATGCGTTCGACGGTCGGGAGGATGGCCTCGCCGGCGGATGTCAGCACGAAGCCGGCCGGCGTGCGCTGCAGCAGCTTGGCGCCGATCCGCTCATGCAAGGCCTCGAGCCGTCGGCCCATCGTGGTCTGGCTGACCCCGAGCGCGCGAGCGCCGGCGGAGAGATTGCCTTCCCTCGCTATGGCGAGAAAGGTCTTCAGGTCTTCCCAGTCCATGCGGATGCCTCAACGTTTTTGCAGGATCGATCTGCTTCATTTGGCAATATCGCAGAGGTCCGTCCGGGTGCAACCTCCTGCCGTGGCCTGGCCAGTACGGCCGCCGCCCAACAGGAGATCGATGATGACCCTCACGACCAACCGCCGCATGGCTGCCCTCGTGCTTGGCCTCGGCCTCGCCCTCGGCGCCGCCGCTCCCGCCATTGCGGCTTCGGATGATGCCGAGGCGCTCGCGCGCTACCGCACGGCAGAGAAGATCGCCAAGGCCCATCTGGCGACGTTCGACACGCTCGATTTCGACGTGTTCTCGAACCAGGAATGGGACCGGCTCAAGGACAGCCATAGCGCCGACGTGCTGGTCCATTGGCCGGACGGTCACACCACCAAGGGAATCGACCGGCACATCGCCGATCTCAAGGCGATGTTCGTCTATGCTCCCGACACCCGCATCAAGGAGCATCCCGTGCGGGTTGGGGACGGCGAATGGACGGCCGTCACAGGCATCATGGAGGGCACCTTCACCAGGCCGATGCCGACGCCCAATGGCGAGATCGCGCCGACCGGAAAGAGCTTCAAGCTGCCGATGGCGACCGTCAGCCACTGGAAGAACGGCACGATGGACGAAGAGTACCTGTTCTGGGACAACCAGACCTACATGACGCAGCTCGGTCTCGCGAAGTAGCGCCGGCCGGTCCGCTGAATTCCATTCCGACAATCGGCCCGTCCCGCTGGAGACCAGAACATGTCCGTCACGCGTCATCCCCTCGATCCGCTCGCGCTCCGGATCGGCGCCGCGGCGCCACCCCATCTCCTCGTGCTGCTGCACGGGGTCGGCGCGATGGCGGACGATCTGCTCCCGGTCGCGCAGATGCTCTGCGCGACCGACGAAAGCCGCGCCTGCATCCTCCTGGGCGGGCCGGACCCGTTCAGCGGTGGCGGACCCGGCCGCCAGTGGTTCTCGATCGTTGGTGTTACCGAGGCCAATCGCGGGCCGCGCGTCGCCGAGGCCCTGTCGTCGTTGACGCCGCGCCTCGCGGCGCTCGCCGCTGCCGAGGGAATAGCGCCGGCCGACCTGGCGCTGCTCGGCTTCAGCCAGGGCGCCATCCTGACACTGGCGATGGCGGCGGCCGGCCAAGCCTTCGGTCACGGCATCGCGCTTGCCGGACGTTTTGGCGGGCCGGTCGGCGCCGCGACGGCGCAATCGCCGCGCCTGCTGCTGAGCCATGGCGCCGACGACCGGGTGATCCCGATCGCCGAGGGCAGGGACGCCGCTGCGCGGTTCCAGGCGGCCGGATTCGATACGGCCTTTCTTCCTCTCGGTGGGCTCGGCCACAGCATCGCGCGCGAGCAGGTCGACGCGGCGGTCGCCTTCCTGGCGCGCGAGGCGGCCGCCTGAGGTTGCTGCCTCAGGCTTTCGGCAGCAGGCCGCTCAGGAAGATATCCTCCAGCGTTCGCGTCGCCGTGTCGAAATGGCGGTTATCGTCGGCGGCGTCGCCCAGCATCGCCCGCACCTGGACCTCGAAATCGGCATAGTGCTGCGTCGTCGCCCAGATCATGAAGATCAGGTGATAGGGGTCGATCGGGGCGAGGCGTCCCTCGTCGACCCAGCGCCGGATCACCGCCGCCTTGCTGTCGACCAGAGTCTTCAGGCGGTTGTTCAGCAGCGTGCCGATGACGGGCGCGCCCTGCAGCACCTCGATCGCGTAGAGCCGCGAGGCCTTGGGATTGTCGCGCGAGATCTCCAGCTTGCGGTCGATATAGGCGCGGATCTCGGTGATCGGGTCGTCGCCTTCGCCCAGCGTCTCCAGCGGCTGCAGCCATAGTTCCAGCGTGCGGCTCAGGATGGCGAGGTAGATGTCGTCCTTGCGGCGGAAATAGTAGAGCAGGTTCGGCTTGGTCATGCCGGCGAGTTCGGCGATCTGGTCGACGGTGGCGCCGCGCAGGCCGTAGGTCGAGAAGATCTCCAGAGCCGCGTCGAGAATGCGCTCCTCGTTCTCTTCCTGGATGCGCGTCCGCTTCTTGGTCTGGCTGGCGCGCGCGGTGTTCGCAGGTGTCATGACGGTGGTCGAGTCTCCCGTTCGTTCCCCATGGCGCGCCTGTCATCCGGTCCCTCTGCCATTCGAGTGGGACTTTCGGTCGATTCCGGCTCGATTTCAATGGCTTCGCCGCGCGTCGGCGGCTCAGAAGCTCGGCGGCGTGCAGGCGGAGACGAGCTCCAGGTCGTCCTCGCCGATATTCTTGAAGGCGTGCGGTTTGCGGCTGTCGAAGAAGTAGGCGTCGCCGGGGTTGAGCTCGTAGCGCCGGCCGTCGACTTCCAGCAGCATGCGGCCGCGGATAATCAGGCCCGCTTCCTCGCCCTGGTGCGACAGCATCGCCTTGCCGGAGACCGCGCCCGGCTTGTAGCGCTCATGCAGCATCTGCAGCGAGCGTCCCTCGAGATTGCCGCCGACCTGGCGGAACGAGATCTTGCCGCCGGCGATCTCCTTGAGTTCCGAGGCGCGGAACACCACCGGCTCCACCGCCGGCTTCGCCTCGGCGAAGAACTCGGAAAGGCTGAGCGGGATGCCGGCCAGGATCTGCCGCAGTCCCGAGACGGAGGGGCTGATCCGGTTCGCCTCGACCATCGACACGGTCGCGTTCGACACGCCCGCGCGCTTGGCGAGCGCGCGCTGCGACAGGCCGTGGCGGATCCGCAGTTCGCGCAGTCGCGCGCCGACGTCGATATCGAAATTCGAGGCGTTCATGTGTTCAATATAAAGAACAGTATTAACGGTTGCAACGAATTGACCGGCCTAGACCCTGCGGCTACGTTCATAAAAATGACCGGCCCCGCCAGGAAGACGGCCGCATGAGGACCCCCGAAAAATGACAAGCGCGCAGTATTCGAACAACCTCGAAGCCTTCTGGATGCCGTTCACGGCGAACCGCCAGTTCAAGCAGAACCCGCGCATGCTGGTCGGCGCCAGGGACATGCACTACACCTCGGCGGACGGTCGCCAGATCCTCGACGGCACGGCCGGCCTCTGGTGCGTCAATGCCGGCCACGGCCGGACCAAGATCGTCGAGGCGGTGTCGAAGCAGGTTGCCGAGCTCGACTATGCGCCGGCCTTCCAGATGGGCCATCCGAAGGCGTTCGAACTGGCCGCGCGTCTCGCGGCGATGATGCCGAAGCCGCTCGACCACGTCTTCTTCACCAATTCGGGCTCGGAATCGGTCGATACGGCGCTGAAGATCGCGCTCGCCTATCACCGCGCCAAGGGCAACGGCACCAAGTACCGCCTGCTCGGGCGTGAGCGCGGCTATCACGGCGTCGGCTTCGGCGGCATCTCGGTCGGCGGCATCTCCGGCAACCGCAAGACCTTCGGCACCATGCTGACCGGCGTCGACCACATCCGCCATACGCATGACCCCGCCCGCAACGCCTTCTCGCGCGGCCAGCCGGAGTTCGGCGCCGAATTCGCCGACGACCTGGAAAAGGTCATCGCGCTGCATGACGCCTCCAATATCGCCGCCCTGATCGTCGAGCCGGTCGCCTGCTCGACCGGCGTGCTGGTGCCGCCGAAGGGCTATCTGAAGCGCCTGCGCGAGATCTGCGACAAGCATGACATCCTGCTGATCTTCGACGAGGTCATCACCGGCTTCGGCCGTCTCGGCACGCCGTTCGCCGTCGATTATTTCGACGTCATCCCCGATCTCGTCACCACCGCCAAGGGCCTGACCAGCGGCGTCGTGCCGATGGGCGCCGTGTTCTGCTCGTCCAAGATCTACGACGCGTTCATGGATGCGCCGGAGAACACGATCGAGCTGTTCCACGGCTACACCTATTCGGCCCATCCGGTTGCCTGCGCCGCCTCGCTCGCCACCCTCGACGTCTATGCCGAGGAAGGCCTGCTGACGCGTGTTTCCGAGATTGCCCAATATTGGGAAGACGCGCTGCACAGCCTGAAGGGCCTGCCGCACGTCATCGACATCCGCAATCTCGGCCTGATCGGCGCGATCGAGCTGGAATCGATCCCTGGCGCCCCGACGAAACGCGCCTTCCAGGCTTTCCTGAAGGCCTATGAGCGCAATCTATTGATCCGCACGACCGGCGACATCATCGCGCTGTCGCCGCCGCTGGTCATCGAGAAGAGCCAGATCGACGAAATCTTCGACACGCTTTCGGGCGTGCTGAAGGAAATCGACTGAGAAGCGCGGGAGGAAGCCATGGACGCGATCAGTCTGAACACCATCCCCAATCTGGTTGACGGCAAGCCGTCGCTTTCGGCGTCGACGCGCAGCCAGCCGGTCTACAACCCCGCCACCGGCGAGCCGGTGGCGACGCTGCCGCTCTCGACCTCGGCCGAGCTCGATGCCGCCGTCGCCTCGGCCAAGGCGGCGTTCCCGGCTTGGGCCGATACGCCGCCGATGAAGCGCGCACGCGTGATGTTCAAGTTCAAGGACCTGCTTGAACAGAACGCCGACCGCATCGCCCGCGCCATCTCGGCCGAGCACGGCAAGACCCATGACGACGCGCTCGGCGAAGTGCAGCGCGGCCTCGAGGTCGTCGAGTTCGCCTGCGGAATCCCGCATCTGCTGAAGGGCGAATATTCGAAGAATGTCGGCCCGGCGATCGACACCTATTCCGACCGCCAAGCGCTCGGCGTCGTCGCCGGCATCACGCCGTTCAACTTCCCCTGCATGGTGCCGCTCTGGATGTATCCGGTGGCGATCGCCTGCGGCAACACCTTCATCCTGAAGCCGTCGGAGCGTGATCCCGGCGCGGCGATGCTGACGGCCGAGTTGCTGCACGAGGCCGGCCTGCCGCCGGGCGTGCTGAATGTCGTGCATGGCGACAAGGAGGTCGTCGACGCGATCCTGCATCATCCCGACATCAAGGCGGTTTCCTTCGTCGGTTCGACGCCGATCGCGCAATATGTCTATGCGACGGGAACGGCGGCCGGAAAGCGGGTTCAGGCGCTCGGCGGCGCCAAGAACCATCTGGTGGTGATGCCGGATGCCGATATGGACAAGGTCGCCGATGCGCTGATGGGGGCGGGCTACGGTTCGGCCGGCGAGCGCTGCATGGCGGTCTCGGTGGCGGTGCCTGTCGGCCAGAAGACGGCCGACGCGCTGATCGAAACGCTGGCGCCGCGCGTCCGCGCGCTGAAGATCGGCCCGGCGACGGATCGCGACGCCGAGATGGGGCCGCTGGTCACCAAGCAGCACATGGAGAAGGTACTCGGTTATATCGACAAGGGCGTCGCCGAGGGAGCCAGGCTCGTGGTCGACGGCCGCGGCTTCAAGCTGCAGGGCTACGAAAACGGCTACTTCGTCGGTGGCACGCTTTTTGATCATGTGGACAAGGATATGACGATCTACCGCGAGGAGATCTTCGGTCCCGTGCTCTCCGTGCTCCGCGCCAACTCCTATGCCGATGCCCTCGAACTCATCAATGCCCACGAATATGGCAACGGCACCGCGATCTTCACCCGCGACGGCGACGCCGCGCGCTCCTTCGCCGACAAGGTCGAGGCGGGCATGGTGGGCGTCAACGTGCCGATTCCGGTTCCGGTCGCCTATCATTCGTTCGGCGGCTGGAAGCGGTCGATCTTTGGCGATCACGCCATCTACGGACCGGAGGGCGTGCATTTCTATACGCGCCTGAAGACGGTGACGACCCGCTGGCCGGACGGGATCAAGTCCGGCGCGGTCTTCAACTTCCCGACGATGTGACTAAGGTGTCGTCGGGACGGTTCTCACGAGTTCGCATCGCCGCTTCGGCGGCGATGCTTTCGGCCGCGTCGCGCCTCGGCGCCGCGGATGACTGCGAGTTTTCTCCCGCCCCGGCCGGAAGAAACGGCCGGGAGCCCTAACGACGAAAGACGACATGCATGACGGCCCCGACCGATAATCTCCGCATCAATGGCGAACGCCTCTGGGACAGCTTGATGGAGATGGCCAAGGTCGGGCCGGGCATCGCGGGCGGCAACAACCGCCAGACGCTGACCGATGCCGACGCCGAGGGACGCAAGCTGTTCCAGGCATGGTGCGAGGCGGCGGGCATGACGCTCGGCGTCGACAAGATGGGCACCATGTTCGCGACGCGGCCGGGCACCGACCCGGAGGCGCTGCCCGTCTATATCGGCAGCCATCTCGATACCCAGCCGACCGGCGGCAAGTATGACGGCGTTCTCGGCGTGCTGGCGGGTCTCGAGGTGATCCGAAGCCTGAACGACCTCGGCATCAAGACGAAGCATCCGGTCGTCGTCACCAACTGGACCAATGAAGAGGGCGCCCGCTTCGCCCCGGCCATGCTCGCTTCCGGCGTCTTCGCCGGCGCCATTCCGATCGACTACGCCTATTCCCGTAGGGATCCTGAGGGACTCGCTTTCGGCGATGAACTGAAGCGGATCGGCTGGGTCGGCGACGAAGAAGTCGGCGCCCGCAAGATGCACGCCTATTTCGAGTATCACATCGAGCAGGGCCCGATCCTCGAGGCCGCGCAGAAG
>JAFKJZ010000086.1 GCA_017305815.1 Hyphomicrobiales bacterium | reverse complement strand
AGCGGCGTCTTCAGCGTCGCCAGGAACTGCAGGTGGTCGCCGGCCGGCAGATGGGGCGAGATGATGATGCCACCGACACGCTGGCCGGTGAGGGCATCGATGATCGCCCGCTCACGCAGCGGATCCGTCTTCGTCTCCGACAGGGTGACGAGATGATGATGCTCGAGCGCCGTCTCCTCGATGGCCGCCATCAGGTCGCCGAACCACGGATTCTGCATCGAGCCGATGACGACGCCGATCAGCCGGGAACGCCCGGCCTTGAGGCTCTGCGCGACCGGATTGGGCGAACAGCCCACTGCCTCGGCCGCCTCGGTGATCCGTCGCAGAGTCTCCGGCGTGACCTGCGCGCCGTCGCGAAGGGCGACCGAGACCGTCGAAATGGAAACTTTGGCCATCTTGGCCACGTCTCGAATGGTCGCCATCTACCGAACCGTTTCTTCAGAATTCATTCCCATGAGGATAACCACCGCGATCGGCCACTGCAACCCGGACCGAGCGACTGAATGCAAGCCGAATGCCCCCAGTCGATCCTGCGTCCGGCGCTCGATCGGCCCTTGACTCGATCGAGCGGAGCATGGAATACCGAAACGGTTCGGTGATTTGGGAGAAGGACCGCCGGGCATCTGCAAACACGCCGACCAGCGGTTCACGACGACATCAATCCACATCTTCGCGCCCGTCACCATGGCGGGGGCAGGACTTTGACCGAAGCCCCATTGAAGGGGACGAATTCTGCCGCGCTCAAAAGGAGGAATTGAGCATGAACGAAGCGTCGATACCCCCGCGTTCCATCAACCGGAGAACCTTTCTCGGCGGCACGATGGCAGCGGCCACGGCCCTGAGCCTTGGCGTAGGGAAGTCCTGGGCCCAGTCCGGCGAGAAGATCAAGTTCTGGGACATGGTCTGGGGCACCGGCCAGACCTACACCGACGCCGCCAATGGCATCGCCAACGCCTACAAGCCGGCCGAAGGCCTGTTGGGCGTCGAGTACCAGTCGATCCCATGGGCGAACTGGTACCAGACCTTCACCGCCGCCGGCGCCGCCAACACGACCCCCGCCGTCAGCTCCGGCGCGGCCTACCTGCCCTTCTACTTCATGGAGCAGGGCAAGATGGCGCCGGCCGACGACCTGCTGGCGCAGCTGAAGAAGGACGGCAAGGACGACTTCCTGCCCGGCCTCATCGATGCGCTGCAGACCAAGAACGGATTGGCCGCCATGCCGTGGTCGATCGACCTGCGCGTGCTCTGGTTCCGCAAGTCGATCCTGGAAAAGGCCGGCGCCGAGGTTCCGACCGACTGGCAGAGCTACATCAAGGCCGGCGAGGCGCTGCAGAAGGCCGGCTATGTCGGCTTCGCGACATCCGGCTACGGCTTCCACAACGTCGCCTCGGTCCTGCTCAACAACGCCGGCGGCCTGTTCAACGAGGACGGCGATCCGGACTGCGTCACCGATCGCAACATCGAGGCGATCGACTTCCTGCACGAGCTCGTCGCCAAGGAGATCATCGATCCCTATGCGATCGGCTACGACTACGCCGCCAACGTCATGCCGGACTGGACGAGCGGCCACATCGCCATGGGCTTCGAGCAGGTCGGCCTGCCCGCCAAGATGCCGGCCGAGGTGGCGGCGGACCTGGTCGTTGCCTCGCCGCTCGCCAGCGTCAGCGGCAACAAGGGCGCGGCCTACTGGGTCAACCCGCTGATGATGTTCAAGACCACGCCGTCGCAGCCGTCGTCGGAAGCTTTCCTGGCACACTATCTCGACAATCTGCACCTGTTCTGGGAGCAGGGCGTGTGCTCCGACCTGCCGACGAAGAAGAGCATCACCGACCTGCCGATCTTCCAGAACGACCCGAACATGGCGCGGTCGATCAATGAATGGCAGCCGATCGGCAAGACCATCGCGGCCCGCTCCAAATATCCCTTCGGCGCGCTGAACGCCGTCGATGGCGGCTCCGCCATGATCAACATGCTGCAACGGATCCTGCAGGGCGAGAAGAACTCCAAGGCCCTGCTCGAGGAGCTGCAGGCAGGCCTGGTCAAGGTCATGAAGGCGTAGCGAAGATCCGGCCGGAGACCGAGGCATGACTGCCGCGACACGTAAACAGATCCCGCAATTCGGCCACCGGCTGACCCTGACAGGGCTGGCGCTTCCGGCGCTGATCCTGATGGTCGCGGTGAACGCGTACCCGCTGTTCTTCGCGATCATCCAATCGGTGCATGGCGGCAGCCTCATCGCTCCAGGCCCCTTCGTGGGCCTGGAGAACTTCGCCGAGGTGCTGACCGGCCAGAGCTTCTGGCGGGCGACCTGGTTCACGCTGGTCTTCACCGCCTGCGGCGTCTTCGGCAGCTGGGCGCTCGGGTTCGCGCTGGCGCTGCAGCTGAAGCCGAATTTTCCCGGCCGGGACGCCTTCAAGGTGCTGCTGCTGCTGCCGTGGATCGTGCCGATCGTCGTCACCGCCATGAGCTGGAACTGGCTGCTGGCGGCGCGTGACAGCGTGCGCCCCAACATCGCCCGCGCCCTCGGCATGGGCAATGTCATGTTCCTCGGCAACCCGACCCTCGCCATGGTCACGGTCTGCGTGTTCAAGGTCTGGATCAGCTACCCGTTCATGATGATGATGTGCGCGGCGGCGCTGGAAAGCGTCGAGAGCAATCTCTACGAAGCCTCCGCCATCGACGGCGCCGGCAAGTGGCAGCAGTTCCGCCACATCATCCTGCCGGTGACGGCGCGTTCCACCTACATCAGCTGGATCCTGATGGCGGTGTTCTGCGTCAACGATTTCCCGACCATCTATCTTCTGACGCGAGGCGGTCCGCTTGAGGCAACGACGTCCCTGATCGTCCTCGCCTACCGGACGACCTTCCTCGACTTCCTGCCGGGCATCGGCCTGGCAATCGCCTTCCTCATGACCGCGGTGATGATCACGCTCTCGGTCGTCCTGCTGCGCCAGATCCAGAAGTCGAGCCTGCAATGAGCGCGAAATCCTCCGTCCGCCCCGTCGGCGCGAGCCCCCGCCCCTGGCTGCGGTCGCTCGTCACGCTGGCGATCACCCTGGTGCTGCTATCGCCGATCCTGGTCGTCTTCTGGCTGGCGCTTCGCCCGCCCATGGCCTGGCAGCAGACCGGACCGACGCTCGGCACCTTCTTGTACGTGCTGACGCAGACCGAAGTGCTGCGCTGGCTGACGAACAGCTTCCTCGTCAGCGCGATCTCGACGGTCGCCGCCGTCGCGGTGGCGGCGCCGGCCGGCTATGTGCTCTCGCGCGGCAAGGGCCGGGCGACCTCCGCCTTCTCGCTGTTCATCTTCGTGCTGCAGAGCCTGCCGGCGGTCGCCTTCATCATCCCGCTCTTCATCATGTTCGCCAAGATCGGCCTCGCGGACACGCTCTCCGGCGTGTCGATCGTCTATGTCGCCTCGTCGATCGCGGTCGGCTGCTGGATGATGACGGCCTATTTCGACTCCCTGCCGATCACGCTCGAGGAAGCCGCCTGGATCGACGGCGCCTCCGTGTTCGGCGGCTTCGTCCGCATCATCCTGCCCAACTCGCTGCCGGGCATCCTGTCGACGGCGCTGTTCACCTTCCTGAGTTCCTGGAACGACTACATCGTCGCCTCGGTGTTCCTGCGGTCGGAGCGCGCCTTCACGATGCCGATCGGCCTACAGACCTTCTTCCAGCAGAACCTCGCGGACTGGGGACCGGTGATGGCCTGCGCCGTCATCATGCTCGCCCCGCCCGTGATCCTGTTCGCCGTTCTCAACCGCTATTTCAGCATCGGCGGCATCGGCGGCTCTCTCGCCGGCCGGTAATCACTGTCGGAGTCGACTGCCATGAACAACGCGCTGCTGCTGGCCGCCGTGGCCCTCATCATGCCTATAGACCAAGATGGCGGAGCCCTCGAATTCGGCGCGCCCGCCTATCTCGACCGGCATTTTCGCCAGAACCCGGACCAGGCGGCCATCGTCGCCTCCGGCCTCGACACCCTGCCGGCCGATTTCGTCGAACGCGCCGCCGAGGCGCAGGAGGCAATCCTGCGTGCGCGCGAGACGGAGGCCTGGTTCCAGCTTCTGGCCGAACTCGTCGCCGAGGGCGTCTACGCCGATCCCGACAATGGCGGCAATCCGGGCGCCGCGTCCTGGCGCATGGTCGGCTATCAGCACCGATTGCCGGAAGGCCCGAACGGACCCGCCGCGACGGGAGGGCAGCCGCCCTCCCCGGTGCCCGACGACCTCGATTTCGACGTGGTGATCGTCGGAGCGGGCGCCGGCGGCGGCGTTGCCGCCGGCGTGCTCGCGGATAGCGGCAAGCGGGTGCTGCTGCTCGAACGCGGCCTCCGCCGCGACTATGCCGACAGCGGCCACCGCGACCATCTGCGCAATCACCGACTGTCCTTCTACGGCCACAACACCGGACCGGATCTCGACGGCAATCCGCGCGTGGTCATCGACGTCGACGGCATCGAGAAGATCGTTCGGCCGCACGAGACGCTCTATCACAACCTGGCCGCGGCCGTGGGCGCGGGAACGCTGGTCTATGGCGCCCAGGCCTGGCGCTACCATCGCGACGATTTTCGCATGGCGAGCCTCTATGGCGTGCCGGAAGGATCGTCGCTGGTCGACTGGCCGCTCTCCTTCGACGATCTCGAGCCCTATTACGAGCGGGCCGAATGGGAGATCGGCGTGTCCGGCTCCGGCAGCACCAATTTTCACGAGGGAGCCCGGGCGCGCGACTATCCGATGCCGCCGCTGCCCGAGAGCCCGTCGACCGAGGCGCTGCGGCGCGGCGCCGAAAAACTCGGCATCGGCGTCACGCGGGTGCCCGTCGCCATCAACAGCGTGCCGCGCGACGGCAGGGCCGCCTGCATGGGCTGCGGCACCTGCGTCGGCTTCCCCTGCCCGAGCGACGGCAAGAACGGCACCCAGAACACGACGATCAAGCGCGCCATCGCGACCGGCCGCTGCACGCTGCTGACCGGCGCCATGGCGCTCAGGATCGAGACCGACCAGCGCGGCCGGGCGACGGGCGTCGCCTTCGCGGACGCTGCCGGCCAGCAACACGTCGCCAGGGGGCAAACGATCGTGCTAGCGGCCGGCGCGATCGAGACGCCGCGCCTGATGCTGAACTCGGCCACCGCGCAGGAACCGAACGGCCTCGGCAACAGCCACGATCTGGTCGGGCGCAACCTGCAGGGCCACTATTATCCCGGCGCCTACGGCCTGTTCGACCAGCCGATGCACGATTCACAGGGTCCGGGCGTCACCATCGCCACGACGAGCTTCAGCCACGGCAATCCGGGCCTGATCTCGGGCGGCATGCTGGCGGATGATTTCGTGCGGCCGCCGATCCAGTTCTTCAAGCAGTTCCTGCCGCCGGACCTGCCGCGCTGGGGCCAGGCCGCCAAGGACTTCATGCGCGACAACTACAACCGCACCATCCGCATCATCGGCCCTGTGCACGAAATCCCGACGGCGGATGCGCGCGTCCGCGTCGCGCCGCATGTGCGCGACCGCTGGGGCATGCCGGTGGCGATGCTGTCGGGCGGCGTGCATCCCGAGACGATGAGGACGGCGACCTACATGCACCACCGCGCCGCCGACTGGCTGAAGGCGGCCGGCGCCGTCAGGACCTGGGGCAAGGCGCCGACGGTCAGCCTGTCGGGCGGTCACCACCAGGCCGGCACCTGCCGGATGGGCACGGATCCGGCCCGCTCGGTGACGGACATCGATGGCCGGGTCTGGGGCCACGACAATCTCTTCGTCTGCGACGGCTCGCTGCATCCGACGAATGGCGGCTTCAACCCGGTGCTGACCATCCTCGCACTCGCTTTCCGCACGGCCGAGCACATCGCGTCGACGCGCTGAGGCGCGGGCCGGATCGCTTCACACCGTCCGGCTGCGGGTCAGTAGCCAGAGGAGATAGGCGCCGCCGAGCAGGCCGGTGGTGGAGCCGATCGGCAGGCTGAGATTGAGCGGAAAGCGCTGGCTGATGAGATCAGCCATCATCAGCAGCACCATACCCATCAGGGCGGCGGAGACGACCGGGACTTCCGGCGACCGCGTCAGCCGCCGCGCGAGTTACGGTCCCGCAAGGGCGACGAAGGCGATCGGGCCGGCCGCCGCGGTCGCGATCGCGGTCAGGGCCACCGCCGAAAGAACTGGCCGCCGATCAGCGTGGCGACGATGCCGGCGGCGACTTCGTCCGGCATGGCGACCACCCGGCCCAGGATATCGGCGCAGAGCAGCAGGATCGTCAAGAACATCTTCGACGAGCGCTCGCCGACCTACATGCAGCAGAACCGCGGCATCGGCGGCATCGAGGCGAGCATGACCGAACCGCGCATGTACGGTCTCGGCATCAAGGGAACGTTCTGATCCCCGTCAGGCCGGCCCGATACGGGGCCGGCCATCCTGCTTCGGGGCCGACGCTACTCGGGATAGATTTCGGCGCCGTCGGCCGATCCCCGGTGGAAGAGGATGAAGGCCAGCGGATTGCCCGGCTCGGCCATCGCGTCGCTGCGCTGGCCCGTCACTTCGCCGGCCACGCCGCTGGCATATTCGGCGACCACCTCCCCGAAGCCGTTGCGCTGCACGGCGATCTTCTGACCGGCTTCGACCTTGTCGTTGAGCTTGACCAGATGCTCGACGAGCCCGCCCTCCGTCGCCAGGATCGGGAACGCGCTGTTGCCGACGAAGACATGCACGTCCTTGCCGGTCCGCCCCATCGTCCCCGGCAGGATCCCATGGAGCTTGAGGACGTTCAGCGTGCCCTCCACGAACAGCGGGATCATATCGAGGTCCAGGACGCGCGCGGCGCCGATTTCGGCGCAGAAGGACGGGATGCCCACGTCGACAAACGCATTGTGCAGGACGCCGGGATAGACGTGGTTGTCGAAGACCTGGCCGACCGGGAAAAGGTCCACCATGGCCTTGATCTCGGGAACGTCCATGCCGGCGATATTGAAGGCGGAGACCTCGAATCCGGTCGTGCCTGTGTGGAAGTCGATCGCCGCGTCGGCGTTCGGGCGAAGCAGCCGGTTGAACAGGAGACCCGCATGGCGGCTCGGAGCCGTGATGCCGTTCTCGTTCCCGGGCCATTCCCGGTTCAGATCGATCAGGTCGCTGCCCCGGCCATAGTTGGGCCAGCGGCGCTGCATGCTTTCGATGGCGGGGCTGGCCACGTCGGTCACCGCCATGACGGTGCCCGACATCTGCGCCGGGTCGAGAGCGTTCATCACGGTCTGGACCGTGTGGATCGAGCTCATCTCGTCGCCGTGCACGCCGCTCACCAGCACGACGCGCCTGCCGGGCTTGGCGCCGCGGACGACCGTCACCGATACATGCCAGCGCTGTCCGGATGGCATCTCGACGCCCTGGAAATACAGGAAGTGCTTCTGGCCGGGCGCCAGATCGTTCACGTCGAGCGCGCTGACGACCTTCTTCCCCTGGATGACATCGCCGGTATAGACCGTGCCCGACCCAGGATTGGCGGCGGCGGCCGCTTCTTCCGCCCCGGCCGCGCCGGTGGAAACGGCAAGGGCTGCCGTCGCCCCGGCCGTCGCCATGGTCGTGATCAGGAAGTCGCGGCGATTGGGGTGCACTTCGGGTCCGTTTGACATGGGGCAGGTCCTTCCATTGCCGATCTGAAGAGCTTGCGACGCGGCCGCGCGCTTCGACAAGGCCGAAACGGACCAGCCCCGGCCGGAAAGACGGCGGCCGCACCGGAACAGTCGAACTCAGCCAGCGTGGCGGCTCGACAGCCAGAACGCCGGTAACTCACTGATTCATTAGGATATTGGCGTCCCGGAAGGGGCTAGGGCAAGCGAGCAGGATCAAGCACTTAGGCCAAAGGTGCGGGGGATTTGCCCACTTTGATTTCATTGCGTAAATTTATACGCTCCCCGCACCTTTCGAAGCCCTCCGCACCATGCCCTACCGCCGCCTCCGCATCCCGATTGCCGCGTGCATCTTCATAGCCGGGCTATGGG
>JAFKJZ010000085.1 GCA_017305815.1 Hyphomicrobiales bacterium | reverse complement strand
ACCGGATAGCGGCGGCCCTTGAAGGTCAGCGTCCCTTCGCCGCCGGAGCCGCCGACGAAGAAAGCCGCCTTGAAGACGGAGAAGCGGATCGTGCCGCTGTCGGCATGGGCGGCGCTCGCAAGGCCGACGGCCCCGGCCGCGATGACGGCAACCGCGGCGGCGCGAATTCTGGGCGAGATCATCATGATGGTTGTTTCCTCGAGGTCGCCGCTTCCCCAGCGGCCGGGCATTCCGGCATGGCGCCGCCTTCCACGACTGAACCGTCTCGAGCGCGATTGGTTCCACGCGCGCCGCGCGAATCCCGCCGTGACGCAGGCTCGCCATATACTAAGGAATCTGCCTCAGTGTTCTTGACCGGCGCTTCATTTCGGATTACTAAGGCACATGCCTTACCATTCGACGCCCCTCGATCTCGCCTTTCATGCTCTGAGCGACCCGACCCGCCGCGCCGTGGTGTCGCGGCTGGTGGAGGGGGAGGCGGCAGTCAGCGCCCTGGCGGAGCCCTTCGACATGGCGCTGCCCTCCTTCGCCCAGCATCTGAAGGTGCTGGAGGATTGCGGGTTGATCGTCAGCGAGAAGCGCGGCCGCAGCCGCTGGTGCCGGCTGGTGCCGGCGCGCTTCGACGAGGCGGCGGACTGGATGGAGGCGGAGCGCCGGCGCTGGGCCGAGCGGCTCGATCGCCTGGAAACCTACCTCGGCAGCAAGGGAGAGGAACGATGAAGGACATGGCTGACCCGTTCGGGACCTGGTCGCTCGATCGCGAGATCGTCGTGGTGAAGCTGCTCAACCATCCGCGCGAAAAGGTGTTCGCCGCCTGGATGGATCCGAAGGCCCTGGCCGAATGGTATGGCCCGGCCGGGCTTCGCATCGAGAGCCACGAGGCCGATATCCGCGAGGGCGGGCTCTGGCGGTTCGACATGGTGGGCGTGTTCGAGGGCCGCGAGCAGCGTTTCCCGAACCTGATGCGCTTCCTGGAGATCGTGCCGAACGAGCGGATCGTGATCGACTACGGCACGCCCGAGCCGGACGACCCCGACCGCTTCCGCGCCACGGTGACGTTTGACGAGCAGGCTGACGGCAAGACGGTGCTGACGCTCCGCCAGCTTCATCCGAGCCCCGAGCGGCGCAAGGTGGTCATCGGCTTCGGCGCGGTCGAATACGGCCTGCAGACGCTGGACGGGCTCGCCGCCTGGCTCGATCGCTGAGCGATGGGGCGAGCGGCCGCCGGAAGGGATTGAGCGGCGGCCGTCAGCCCGCCTTCAGCAGCGCCACCAGCTCCTGGCCCGCCATGCCGGGCGGGTTGTGGCGCATCCAGCGCAGATGCAGCGGCAGCTTCAGGCCGTTCGCGACATTCGAGAAGGGCAGGATGCGGACGTCGCCGTCGCGGGCGAGCGGCGATGCCACCGAGAGCGGCAGATTGGACCAGCCGAGTCCTGATTTCACCATGTTGACGGCGGTGGCGAGGCTGTCGGTGCGCCAGTAGGAACCGGCGATCAGCTGACGGAAATCGGTGATCGGGTGCTCCGTGCTGGCGATCAGGATCTGCCGGTGGTGGAACAGGTCGTCGAGCTTGAGGCTCTCGACGTCGATCAGCTCCGAGCCGTGCCGCGTCGAGACGACGGCGACCAGCGTTTCGGTGCCGATGAAATGAAAGTCCTCCTTCTGGCTGGTTTCGAGCCCGCCATAGGCGATGCAGAGGTCGACGCGGCCGGATTTCAGGCGCTCGACGACATCGTCCTGCGGCGCCGTGGTGATCTCGATCGCGAGCAGCGGATGGCGCGCCGAGACGGCCGAGATGGCCTTCATCAGTCGCGCATTGTCGATGTCGGCGGCGATGCCGATGGCGAGCCGCGTCTCCAGCCCGTCCGAGAGTTCGGTCGCATGCGCCGCCAGCTGTTCGAGCTGCTCGGCGATGACGCGGGCATGCGGCACGAGCGCCAGCGCCGCCGCCGTCGGGCGCACCTGGCGCGCCTCGCGAAGGAAGAGCGCATAGCCGAGTTCGGCCTCGAGATTGGCGATCCCCATGCTGACGGCGGAGGGCACGCGGCCGAGCGCCCGCGCGGCGGCCGAAAACGAGCCGTGGTCGATGACGGCGAGGAAGAGCGCGATCGTCTCGCTGGAGAAGAGCATGACCGCTTCCTATCAGTCAAACTGATAGCTGGCAACTTTTCCTGTCTGCAAGTTCGCCTATAAGCACCGCCTCGAGCCGGTGGTCCGGCGGGTTGCAAGAGGTTTGGTCGTGCAGGGTGTTCTTCGCAGAGTGGTTTATATCTCGTCCTTCGAGATCAGCGGGATCATCATATCCGCCCTCATCCTGGCCTATCTCTCCGGCACGGCGCCCTCGCACACGGGCCCGCTCGCCGTGATGACCTCGGCGCTCGCGATCACCGTCAACCTTGCCTATACGAGCCTGTTCGAGCGCTGGGAGGCGGGGCGCGCGGCGCGGTCGCGCTCGCTCGGCCGCCGCATCCTGCACGCGGTCGGCTTCCAGGTCACGCTGCTGGTGTTCCTCATTCCGCTGATGGCGTGGTGGATGGAGATGACGATTCTCCAGGCGCTGATCCTCGATACGGCGCTGATCGTCTTCTTCCCGATCTACATGTTCGTCTTCAACTGGGCGTTCGACGCGATCTTTGGCCTTCCCGACGCGGTGACCAAAGGCCGCGTCGGCAACGAGGCGGAAGCGGCCGCCTGAGGGCAGGCTGGCTTCCTTCGCCTCTTCCCATGGGAAGGTGAAGCGGGTTCGGCGCGCCGAAAAAATCAGCCGTAGACGGCGGCGCGGATGGCGTCTGGATAAGGGCCGTTGACGCCGGCGAACGCCGTGTTCGAGAACGACACCACGGAGAGCTTGCGGACCGGATCGACGAACCAGTTGTGTCCGTAGACGCCGCCCCATTGCCAGGTGCCCGGCGAGAAGGGCGAGGCGCTGGCGGCCGGATCCCAGGCGATCGACCAGCCGAGGCTGAAGCCGCGGCCGGGAACGCCGGTGTCGAACTTGCCGATCGCGTTCTGCGATAGCAGCGCCAGGCTTTCCGCCGAAAGGATCGGCGCGCCGCCCCGGCGCATCGCCTCCAGGAAGGCGAGAATGTCGCCCGCCGTGCCGAACATGCCGGCGCCGCCCGAGGGGAACGAGCCCGGATTGAAATTGCGGAACGGCGCGAAATTGACCGTGCCCTCGATCGCCAGTCCGGTGACCGGCTGGTATTCCGCCATCACGATCGGCCGCGGATCGCCATCGGCATAGGCGACGGAGAGTCGGGCGGGGTCGCTCGGCAGGAAGCCGGTGTCGGCGAGGCCGAGCGGCCCGGTGACTTGATCGGCGACGATCTGGGGCAGGGCCTTGCCCGTCGCCTTTTCGAGCAGGCCGCCCAGAACGTCGATGCCGACCGAATAGAACCAGGACGTGCCTGGCGCGAAGGCGAGCGGCTGGGCGGCGATCCTGGCGAGGTTCTCGTCCATGCCGCGGCCCGGCTGGTCGAGCCCCTCGGAGATGCCGGCTTCCTTCGGGTAGCCGTAGATCAGGCCGCTGGTGTGGGTGAGCAACTGGCGGATGGTGATGACCGTCTCGCTGCCATCGACGAGCTTCGGCCGGAAATCGGGCAGGAAGCGCGTCACCGGATCATCCAGGCCAAGGACGCCGGCCTCGGCGAGCGAGAGCGTCGCGGCGGCGACCAGCGGCTTGGTGACGGAGGCGAGGCGGAAGATCGTGTCTTCCGTCGTGCGGCGTCCAGCCTCGCGGTCCGCATGGCCGGCCGTGCGGCGGTAGACGAGCTCGCCGTCTTCGGCGACCAGCACGACCGCGCCGACGATAACGCCGTCGCGGATCGCTGCATCGATCACGGCGTCGAGCCGGGCGGCGCGCTTGTCCTGGGCGGCGGAAGTTGCGGTGTCGACGGCGGCCATGAAGAACTCCGGGCGGAAAGTGGGCCGACAGAATGAATCAGGAGCGGGCGCCTGCGCAAGCCTTTGAACCGACAAAGATTGCCCGGCATGACCTTTCGGAATGCGCGGACGGCGGCGAATGGAAAAAGGGCCTCCGTGCGGATCTGCGCGGAGGCCCCTGGTGGCGTCGATCGGCTTTGATCAGAACTTGTAGTTCAGGCCGAACTTGATTGTCTGCGTCGTCAGGTCGGCGCGGACCGGCGTGCCGAGATCGAAATCCTTGGAGCCGAGATCGGCATAGAGGTACTCGACCTTCGCGGTGACATGGTTGGTCACGGCATATTCCAGGCCGGCGCCGAGCGCCCAGCCGGTGAAGGTCTGCTTGTCCGAGGCGCTGTTGTCGACGACGACGCTGCCATCGGCGGTTACCTGCTGGTGGAAGTCCAGTTCGGCATTGGCCCAGGCCAGGCCGCCCGTGACATAGGGCAGGAAGCGGTCGAAGGCGTAGCCCGCGCGGGCGCGGACGGTGCCGAACGAGTCGATCTTGGTCGAGTAGTCGAGCGCGAATGCGTTTTCGGTCGGATCGCCGAGCAGGGTCGAGATGCCGTCCTTCTGGTCGCCGAACGAGGCGTCGGCCTCGATGCCGAGCACGAGGTTGTTCGAGAATTGGTAGTTGAAGCCGCCCTGGCCGCCGCCGAACCAGCCATCCGGCTTCACGCCGCCATAGGCGTCGGTGGGTTCGGAGGTGAAGTCGCTCCAGGCGTAGCCGCCATGGGCGCCGATATAGACGCCGGTCCAGCTGAAGACAGGCGCTGGCGGCGGAACGGGTTCGTAGGGTGTCGACAGGTCGGCGGCCTGCGCGGCGCCGGCCAGGCCGACTGCGATCAAAAGCCCGAGTGCGGTATTCTTCATGTCGCTCTCCATGCCGACTGGATCGTTAAATATCCCGGATCGGCACCGATGTCTGTAGCGCACAGGCAACAATCGATCCATTAGGTCATGTATGAACTAGAATGCGATAAATATAGATTAACAATAACTTCGATGCTTGATCGTAAATCTGGCGCGGCATTACCTTAGGTAATTCAAGAAGTGTTTTGAAATTCGAATTAACCTGTGGTTGTGATGGCTGTCCGCGCCGATTTATCACACCTTGATGTCTGCGGTCGCGAAAGTGGCGGAATATTGCTGTCCCGAGAGTGGGGGCGGGTCACGGCGGGGTCGAACAGGGTGCGAAGGGAGATTGCGGGCCCGGCGCCGATGCCGATCTTCGGACAGCGGCGATACAACCGGAGGGGGTGTAGGGGCGCATGGCCTGGCCGAAGCGCCGGATACGGCGTGGGCGGGGCCTGTTGGCGCGATCAAAGACGGCGCCAAAAAAAGAAAAGGGCGGCCAAGCGGCCGCCCTTCGCATCTTCCTGTCGAGGCAGATCAGAACTTGTAGTTCAGGCCGGCCTTGAGGGTGTGGAACTTGGTCTCGGAGTCGATGTGGGCGTAGAAGTCGCCGTCGTTGAGGTCGAGCAGGGTCTGGCTGCCGAGATCGACATACAGGTATTCGGTCTTGAAGGTGATGTTCTGGGTGATGCCGTATTCGAGGCCGGCACCGATGGTCCAGCCATACTCGGTGTCGGACGTCGATTCATCGATGTTTCCGATGATATTGCCCGAGATCGACGACTTCACGTCGCCATAGGCGAAGCCGCCCGTACCGTAGAGCAGGACATTGTCCATCGCGTAGCCGATGCGGCCGCGGACCGTGCCGAACCATTCGACCTCGGTGCCAGCCGAAAGGTTGGCGCTGAAGTTGCCGGCGTTGACGTCGGCGGAGACCTTGCCCTCATAAGAGGAGGCCGCGATGTCGGCCTCGACGCCGAGGACCCAGTTCGGGTTGAACTGCCAGTTGTAGCCGATCTGCGCGCCGCCGAAGGCGCCGCTGGCGCTCTGCTTCAGTTCGCCGTTGATCGTGAAGTCGCCGCCCAGATAGGCGTCGAAGGGATACTTGAAGTCGCCGACGGCGGCGCCGGCATGCACGCCGACATAGAAGCCGTTCCAGTTGAACACGGCCGGAGCGACCGGAACCGGTTCCTCGGTCAAGTCCGCGGCATGGGCGGCAACAACGCCGAGCGCCAGAACCGAAGCCATCGTGATGCTGCGTACAACGAATTTCATGCTTAGCCCCTCGAGCCGGAATTTCGCGAAGCCCGTCTGCTCCGCCGATGTCCAAGCAGTAGTGCATCCTCGGCGCATTGGCTGTTGCATCGCTGCATCACAGGTGGCCGGCATTCCGTAGCGTCGCTCCGGCCCCATAGAGTCTATAGTATGTGAGAATTAGCGAAAAACGCCCAAGCATTTGAAACAATCGAATATTTGTCGCTCCAATTCTGCTTGTGGCGGAGGGGTTCAACCCACTGTTGCTTGCATGCAACAGGCCGTCAAAACAACGCTGGAGGGTATCGGGAGGGCATGCGACCGGCTCGACTGGAGCCTTGGAATCGGTCGACTCGCGCCGGTGATTCGAACGTTGCGTCATATTTCGCAGAGGAAAGCGCCCGTTTTCGCGACCGAATCCGGGTCCCAGGAGGTTCCGCGCCGGCCGGCGGCGGGCGTTCGTGGTCATGGGAAGAGGCGGCGCGCAGTCCGGTCCGTCAGCGTGCGGCGGTGTCGTCGCCTTCCAGCGCGGCGGCGCGGACCGTTTCGCCGGATTCGAAGGAGACGGCGTTCTGCGGCTTCAGGGGCGGCGCGGTGTCGAACAGCTTTTCAAGCGCGATCAGCCGCTCCGTCGTCCGGGCGGAAAGCGACAGCGGCCGCTGGTCGGCGTCGTTGCTGGCAACCGCCGGCGCAGGCCGCGGACCATCCGAGGCCGGCTCGTCGATGCCCGGGATCGGTTTCAGCTCGATGCCGTTATGGGCGTAGGTCATGACCCGGTTCCAGGTCTGCGCCGGCAGCGAGCCGCCCGTCATCTTGTTGGACGAGGTGAAGTCGTCATTGCCGAACCAGATGCCGCCGACATAATTGCCGGTGAAGCCCATGAACCAGGCGTCGCGATAGGCGTTGGTGGTGCCGGTCTTGCCGGCCGTCTTGATGCCCTGCAGCTTGGCGGCGCGGCCGGTGCCGCGCTCCGGCACCTGGCCGAGCATGTAGTTCATCATGCCGACGGTCTTCTCGTCGAGCACGCGCTCGGGCGGCGGCACGTCGCGCTTGCGGTCGAACACCACCTCGCCCTGGCTGTTCAGGATCTGCGTGAAGGCATAGGGCGTCGCCTTCATGCCGCCATTGGCGAAGACGGCATAGGCGCCGGTCATGTCGAGCACGCGCACGTCGGTGGCGCCGAGCGGCAGCGACTTCGAATTGATGATGTTGGTGGTGATGCCCATGCGGTGGGCGAGGTCGATGATCGCCGGCCGGCCGACCGCGCCGGCGAGCCGCACCGCCACCGTGTTCAGCGAATGGATCAGCGCCGTGGTGAGCTGGATCGAGCCCATGTAGCGGCCGCCATAGTTCTTCGGCGACCAGTTGCCGATCGAGATCGGCGCGTCGACGACGATGCTCTTCGGCGTGTAGCCGTGCTGGATCGCCGTCGTGTAGACGAAGGGCTTGAACGACGAGCCGGGCTGGCGCAGCGCGTCGGTGGCGCGGTTGAACTGGCTTTCGCCATAGTCGCGGCCGCCGACCATGGCGCGGACGGCGCCATCCGGCTCGGCGACGACCATCGCCGCCTGGCTGACGCGGTAGCGCTCGCCGGAATCGCGCAGCGCGCCCTCGATCGCCTCGTCCGCCGTCTTCTGCAGGTTCATGTCGACGGTCGAGCGGACGATCAGGCTGCGGTCGCCGTCCGGCACCTGCTTCTTGACCTCGTCGAAGGCCCAGTCGAGGAAATAGTCGGGCGCGGTGTCGGCGGCCTTGCGGACGACGTCGGCGGGCTTGCGCCGCGCGCCCATCACCTGGCCCTCGGTCATGAAGCCGGCCTGCACCATGTTGGTGAGCACGTCGTTGGCGCGGGCGCGCGCCGCCGGCAGGTTGATGTGCGGCGCGTAGCGGGCAGGGGCCTTGTAGAGGCCGGACAGCATCGCCGCCTCGGCCAGGTTGATGTCGGTGACCTTCTTGCCGA
>JAFKJZ010000084.1:512-14741 GCA_017305815.1 Hyphomicrobiales bacterium | reverse complement strand
GATGGGGCGGCCGGCGAGCCGGATCCGCGGCTTTCCATGGTTCGCCATCTATCTCGGCGCGCCCTTCGTCGAGATGTTCCGCGAGCTGATCGAGGTGCGCTACCTCTGGAAGGAGCGGCTGGAACTCGACAATCGCAAGCTCATCGCCTTTCTCGGCCGCGAGCCGCATACGCCCCTGCCGGAGGCGTTGCACACGACGCTGGCGGCGATGGGAGTGCTGCCCGTGGCGTCTGCGCGCTGACGTTCCCTAGAGGCCGGTGCCGGCGTGCTGCAAGGCGCGGATGCGCTCGGCAAGGCCCGGGGCGGGCGCCGGAGACGGCGTCCCCTCGGGGGGCGGAGGCAGCATCGTGACGAGGGTCGGGCCTTCGCCGCGCTCATTGGCGAGGCGCGCTACGGCAGCGCCGAACTCGATCAGCTTGCCGCGCAGCAACGCCGTCTCCTCGGCACTCGCGGTGCCCGAACGAAGCCTCAGCGCCTCGATATCGGCTTCGAGGCCGGCATTGCGGGTTTCGAGCGCAGCGATGCGCTGCTCCAGCTCGCGCTTCTGGTCCTTGAGCGCCAGGGCGCCCATTTCGGCCGTCTCCGCCTCGGCCAGGCGGATCGACAGGTCCTTGACCTTGGCGTGCGTCTCTTCGAGCTCGGTTTCGCGCAGCTTCAGTTCGGCGATCGCGGCGCGCATCGTCGCCTCGCTCTGGGCCTCGCGCTCGCTCTGCTCCTCGATGCGGCGGCGCTCGATCGCCAGATTGGCCTTCAGCGTCGACATCTCGCTCTCGATGCCGGCATTCGCCACTTCGTCGCCCGTCGTCGACATCTTCAGCGCCGCCAGCGCGTCGCGCATGTTGTCGAGCTCGGTGTCGCGGGCGATGATTTCCAGGCGCTGCGCCTCGCGTTCGTCGTTCGTCTCGCGAAGCGTCTCCTCGGTTTCGGCCAGCTTGAGCCGGATCTTCTCCAGCCGTTTTTCGTTTTCGGCGCGGTCGGTCGTAGCGGTGGCTGCGGCGAGTTCGGCGTCGGCGACGCGGACTTCCAACTCGGCCCGGCGCGCTTCGAGCGCGACGATGTCATCGGCCGAAAGCGAACCCTGTGCCGTCAGATGGGTGATGACCTCGCGCTTGCGGTTGATGTCGATCATCTGCTCCATGACCTGCGCCTTCAGCCGCTCGACCGTCTGGTCGAGGGTGCGCGTCGACATGGCGAAACCGGCGCGGATCTGATCCTTCTCGGCCTGGATCTCGGCGCGCGTCATCGGCAGCGTCCGCTCCATGTTGCGGCGGGAGAGGCGGACGGCGCGGCGCCAGAAAGGGGGGATGAGGACCAAGGCCAAGATGCCTGCCGACAGGAAGCCGAGAGCGAAGTACATCAGAGATTCAATCAACGCACCGTCTCCGGATGTCGGTTGCGCCCGCGGAGCGCCTGGCGAGAACCGCTCCGCAGACATCGGCCTTCAGCGCCAGCCCACGCGCAGGCTTCCAGATGACATTGTCCGAACCCGAGAGTCCAGCCACAAGCGCGTGTCGCCGGCCCGCAATGCCGGTTCTGACGCGGGTGTGGCTTTGTCGCGATGATCCCGGTCACAGCCGCCGGGATTCAATGGCCCTGGTCAGAAGGGGTTCCAGGTCTGACGGTCGGTGAACTTCAGGTAGCCGATGTTGAGACCGAGGCGGGCGCCGAGGCCGGAGACGATCGGGACGATGAAGACGTCGTCGCGCGACAGCACCGTCATGCCGACGCCGCCGACCAGGAAGGCCGAGCCGTTGACGCCGCCGAAGCGCGAATAGATCGCGTTGATCGAGGGCAGGTTGTAGACCAGCATCATGACGCGCGAGCCTTCGCCGCCGATGTCCCAGCCTAGCGAGGGACCCTGGAAGAACACCTGATGCTGGCCGGCGTTCTTGGTGTAGAGCGTGCCGTTGCCGTAGCGCAGACCCGCGAACAGCGCGCCCGAGCCCTGCTCGCCGAGAATGTAGCCGTTCGGCTGGCCATATTTGGAGACGGCGTGCTCGACGACGGTGGCGAGGCTGCCGGAAACCTCGCCGAAGAACTTGTGGCCGGTATTGACCAGTTCATCGGAAGAATACTGGTTCTGCGCCTGAGCCTGGGCGTGGCTGAGGGCAAGGAAGGGCGCCGCCAGGGCGACCAGCGCGAGCAGGAGGAAAAGACGCAGGCTGCGGGTCATGTCGGTCGGCTCCTTGTCGTGGCGGCTGTCATGGCACGGAACCCGATCCCCGATGGGCGGAAACCGGCAGTGGGCACGCGAATCACCTCAGGAAGTGTAAGTCAAAAAGGGGCGGCATCGGGGCACGCGGTGGGCTGCAGGAGCTGCGGGCCGCGACCGGCTGGCGGTTGGCAGCTTCGCTGGGCCGGTGTATCCCCGAAGCGCCTTTTTTACTGCGCTGATTCGTTCAGGGGGATCCGTCATGACCAATGAGATCGAACTCGAAGCCCTCGATCTCGCGGCGCTGCTCTGCAGCCGCGTCTGCCACGACATCATTTCCCCGGTCGGCGCCATCAACAATGGCCTGGAAGTTCTCGACGAGGAGAACGGCGAGGAGATGAAGGCGTTCGCCTTCGACCTGATCCGCAAGAGCGCCCGCCAGGCTTCTGCCAAGCTGCAGTTCGCACGGCTCGCCTTCGGCGCCGCCGGTTCCGCCGGCGCCGAGATCGACATCGGCGACGCCGAGAAGGTGGCGCGCGGCTACATGGAAGGCGAGAAGGCATCGTTCGAGTGGACGGCGCCCCGCGCGTTGATGCCGAAGAACCAGGTCAAGCTGATCCTGAACCTCGTGCTGATGGCGGTCGCGGCCGTGCCGCGCGGCGGCTCGATCAAGGTCACGATCGAGGGCGAGCCCACGAAGCCGGACGTCACCTTCCATTGCTCCGGCCCGAGCGCCCGCATCCCGGTTGCGTTCGAGAAGCTCATTCCCGGCGCGATCGTCGACGTCAACATCGATGCCCATGCCGTGCAGCCCTATTATGCGGGCCTGCTGGCGCGCAGCTGCGGCATGAGCGTCGCCGCCGTGCTCGACGGCGCCGATGTCATCATCACGGCGCGCTCCAGCGCCCCTGCGCCTGCGGCGGAAGAGGCTCCGGTAGAGGCGCCGGCGGTCGAGGTTCCCGCCACCGAGACGATGCTGGCGGACGCGCCCGAGGCCGCCGCCGAGGCTGCTGTCGCCGAGACCACCGGCCAGGCCTGATCCCGACTTGGACGCCCGGCGCGTCCGAGGGAACGACAAAAGCCGCGCGGCTTGATCCGCGCGGCTTTTTTGTTGCCTGCCAGTTGGTTGGCCCGGGGCGGGGAGCGCAGCTGATCGCCGCCGCCGCGCAGCCGGACAAGAAAAAAGCCCCGCAGGGGCGGGGCTTTCTAGTTTCGGCCGGGGGAGGTCCGGCTATGCGCTTGCGCGCATCTGGGTCTCATCCGGCTCGCGCAGCACGTAGCCGCGGCCCCAGACGGTCTCGATGTAGTTGAGTCCGTTGGTCGCGGTCGCCAGCTTCTTGCGCAGCTTGCAGATGAAGACGTCGATGATCTTCAGTTCGGGCTCGTCCATGCCGCCATAGAGGTGGTTCAGGAACATTTCCTTGGTCAGCGTGGTGCCCTTGCGGAGCGAGAGCAGCTCCAGCATCTGGTATTCCTTGCCCGTCAGGTGGACGCGGCTGCCATGCACTTCGACGGTCTTGGTGTCGAGGTTGACGGTCAGCTCGCCGGTGACGATCACCGATTGGGCATGGCCCTTCGAGCGGCGCACGATCGCGTGGATGCGCGCAACGAGCTCGTCCTTGTGGAAGGGCTTGGTCATGTAGTCGTCGGCGCCGAAACCGAGGCCGCGCACCTTGTCCTCGATGCCGGCCAGGCCGGAGAGGATCAGGATCGGCGTCTTGACCTTGGCGACGCGCAGCGACCGGAGAACCTCGTAGCCCGACATGTCGGGCAGGTTCAGGTCGAGCAGAATGATATCATAGTCGTAGAGCTTGCCGAGATCGACACCCTCTTCGCCGAGATCCGTCGTGTAGACGTTAAAATTCTCGGACTTGAGCATCAACTCGATGCTCTGCGCCGTGGCGCTGTCGTCCTCGATCAGCAGAACTCGCATACCAATCCCCTCAATTGCCTATCCTGGGCTTGGCGCTCCGGCCTCGAAAACCGGTGCTTGGAAAACGGCTCACCCCGATTCGAAGGCTAACGCTTAATGGTTAACAAATTCTGATTCGTGCTCACAAGGGGTTCAGGCGAATTATTCGGAAATCGCCCAAGCTCTTTGAGATTCCGAGCGAATTGGTGTGGATTGCACCTCATCGCCCGAATGCACGCAATCCGGTAACCAATTGGTCGGACTCACGGAATTAGGATGAAGGCACCGCAGGATGGGTTTACCCGCCCTTAAGCCCTCCAGCGCATGATTAACGCGAGACGTAAACGAAAGGTTAGCGCGAGCCCGAAGGCTTAAGGTTTTGACAAGTCTGATGGCCGCAACCCACAGCGGCGATGCGCGCCTGCAAGGGCCGGCGTCGCGGCGCGTGTGCGTCTCAGTGTTCAGGGAGTAACGAGTATGAAGTCGCGTGATAGCATCATTCGGCTAAAGCGTTTCCAGGCCGAGGAAAAGCGTCGGCAGGTCAACCAGATCCAGACCATGGTCGCCGAGTTCGAGCGCATGGCCCGCGACCTGGAAGACCAGATCAATGTCGAGCAGGAACGGGCCGGCATCCGGGACAGCTCGCATTTCGCCTATCCGACCTTCGCCAAGGCGGCGATGGCCCGGCGCGACAATCTCCGCGCCTCGGCGCATGATCTTGAGGCGCAGCTTTCGGCCGCGCAGGCCGAACTGGACCTGGCGCTGGACGATCTCCGCAAGGCGGAGCAGATGGCGGCGCGCGACCAGGAGCGGAGCGCTTCGGTCGAGCTCGCGGCGGCGCGTCGTCCCGGTCGCTCCTCGACGGCGGCCGAGCGGCGGTCCTGGTAGGGGTTAACAGCGCACCAAGCTGGTAGCCTTCCGTCAACCCTTTCCTGCCGGCGCCGGCCTCAGCCGGCGGTGTCCGGATCGATCAACGCGACATGCGGGCCTGCCGAGCGCGGCAGGTGGCCGTCGAGGCGCGGGTCGGTCGACACCTCGATCGCGAACTTGAACGGCGCGAAGCCGGATCGCCTGTAGAAGCGCAGGGCGGCCGGATGGTCGAAGGAGCAGGTATGGAGCCAGACGCGCTCCGTGCCGCCGTCCCAGGCGACGGCAAGCGCCGCATTCATCAATTGCCGCGCCGCGCCGGTGCCGGTCGCCTCCGGCACGACGCCGAACATGGCGATCTCGACATTCGCGGGCCCGCCTTCGCCATGGTGCAGTTCGGCGAGGCCGATCGGCACGCCGTCCTGCTCGAGGAAGTGGATCTCGGTCGTCGGCTTCGCCAGCAGGGCGCGGAGTTCGTCGTCCGACATCACGGCGCGGGAAAACCACAGCCAGTCGGTGCCGATGCGGCGGTAGAGGTCGCGATAAGAATCGAGGTCCGGCTTTTCGACACGGCGCACCGTGCGGTTACCGGCGCCGTCCGGCTCCGCCGAAGGGGCAGGGCGCTCCGTCATTTCCAGATAGGTGACGACATTGGCGATCCGGCCCGGCGGCAGGTCGGTGTAGCCGTCGAGGTCGAGCGCGATGGTTTCGGTCATTCCGTGATTTCCCGGTCGAGCAGGTAGCGGGCGGCGGCGATCATCGTCGGCCTTATGTTGGCGCGGGCGGCGAAGACAAGCAGCAGCGCCTCGTTCTCCATGAAATATTCGAGGACGCCGGCGAGGAAGCCGGGGTCGGAGGCAGCGTCGCGCAGCGTCTCAGGGCCGAGGCCGACCAGCGCCAGGAAGCGGCCCAGTTCCTCCGGTTCGGAAGCGAGGAACGCCAGTCCCTCGATCGCCAGCCTTTCCGCTCCCTCGACATCGAGCGGCGGCTCCTTGTGCCGGATCATGCATTTGCCTTTCCGAAACGAATCTTCGCTAATTTCCAGATCGATACCATCTAGTAGACGCCGTCGACGGGATCGAGGGCTGCAAGCAGGGACGAATGGCAAAGACCGTTCTCGTGGTGGAAGACAACGAGCTCAACATGAAGCTCTTCCACGACCTCCTCGAAGCGCATGGCTATAACATTATCCAGACCCGCAGCGGGCTGGAAGCGCTGGAGCTTGCCCGAACGCACCGGCCCGACCTGATCCTGATGGACATCCAGCTGCCCGAGGTTTCCGGCCTCGAAGTGACGAAATGGATCAAGGAGGATGACGAGCTGCGCGTCATCCCGATCATCGCCGTCACCGCCTTCGCCATGAAGGGCGACGAGGAGCGCATCCGCCAGGGCGGCTGCGAGGCCTATCTGTCGAAGCCGATCTCGATCGCCAAGTTCATCGAGACGGTGAAGACCTATCTCGGCGACGCCTGAGGGCAGTTTCGTCCGATCCTCCCCGGAATTTCCGATCGCGGCGTGGTCAGGTGGCCCGCTGCGCCCCATATGATCTGCATGGGCATCGGGCCGCCGCTACGGGCGGCCGGCGCCGGTGAGGATCGGCGCTTCTCGAAAACCCCGCGGAGCCCCAGGGCCGCATCTCCTGGGTCCGCGAGGCCGGCCCGGTCGGAGCGGCGAGAGTGGCCTCCTCCAAGACCCGCACCCGGCCGGGCCACGCTTTCCGTCGGCGGAGCCGAAATGAGGACAATAAAAAAGGCGCCGAAATGGCGCCTTTTTTGGAAATCTGCGTGCCGATCCTACTTGATCTTGGCTTCGCGGAACTCGACGTGCTTGCGAGCGACCGGGTCGTACTTCTTGGCCGAGAACTTCTCGGTCATGGTGCGCGAGTTCTTCTTCGTGACGTAGAAGAAGCCGGTGTCAGCGGAGCTCACGAGCTTGATCTTGATCGTGGTGGCCTTGGCCATGGTCAAACCTCAAAATTGTTGCGCGCAACGTAGCAAGAACTGGCCCGGCGCCTTTGTGCGCGCACCCTACGGATTCAGAAGTGAAAGTCAAGAAACGTTCTTGGAGACTCCCTTGGAAACTCCCTGTGAGTTGCCTCTGGGCAGGCGCGCCAACCCCATACGGATGATCAGCATGGCAAGATAGGCGGCGAAGAAGATGCCGATGCCGATCGCGAAGCCATGCGGATCCCACATGTCCATCGCGACGCCGAGCGTGGCCGGGCCGACCAGGCCGCCGAGTGAATAGCAGAACACGAAGGCGGCATTGGCGGCGGCGAGGTCCGAGCCGGTGAAGCGCGAGCCGAGATGGGCGAGGCCGACCGTATAGAGCGAGCCGATGACGCCGCCCCAGATGGCGAGCGCCACCATCAGGAGCCAGAAATGCGAGGCCACCATCGGCAGGATCGCCGCGCCGAGCAGGCCGAAGGCGGCGATGATCATCAGGAGCTTCCGCCGGTTCATCCGGTCCGACAGCATGCCCATCGGCATCTGCAGCAGGATGTTGCCGATGGTGACTCCGATACCGAGCAGGATCACCAGGTCACGGGTGTGGCCGACGCGCTGGCCGTAGATCGGCAGCAGCGCGAAGGCGCCGGTCTCGATCGTGCCGAAGAGCAGCGCGGCGCCGGTCGCCGCCGGGGCCAGGAACAGGAAGCGGCCGAAGGAGTGGCTTTCGCGGCGGTCGAGCTTGGGCGCCACCGGCATGCCGCAGAGGACCGGGATGATGCCGAGCATCAGCACGACCGAGCCGACCAGGAAGGGCAGCAGGCCCTGCGTGCCGGTCAGCGACAGAATGACGGGGCCGAGCGCGAAGCCGCCGGAAAGCACGGAGGCGTAGATGCCCATGATGACGCCGCGCCGGGCAGGCGGCGCGGCCGAGCTGATCCAGAATTCCGACAGCACGAAGGTGGTGGTGACGGCGGCGCCGCCGACGAGGCGCAGGATGAACCAGGCCCAGAAGGGCGAGAGATAGAAGAGCGGCAGCGCGGCCGCGAGCACGAGAATGGCGAGGGCCAGCAGCTGGGCGGAGACAAAGGGGGTGATGGCGATCGCTGCCAGGCCCCAGGTCGCCGTGTTGATGCCGATCCATGTCGAGGAGATGCCCCGATCTTCGAGCGTCAGCGCCAGCAGCGGCAGGGTGATCGAGAAGCCGAGGCCGACGGCCGCTACCGATCCGATCGCCGCGACGAGGCCAATCGTGCCTCCGCCATCGGTCCGCCGTTCGGATGCCATGGTCATATATTCGCCTCGGGTACTGAATTGCAGGGTCGCTCAAGGACGGCGCCGTTCTAGACGCTGAGCCGGCCGGGGTCGAGAGGGAGAGAAACCGGCGTCAGCCGGAATCCGCCCGCCACGCTTCTGCCGCGTGGTCGTCGGCGTCGCCGTCCGGGTCGAAGCCGTGCATATAGAGCGCCCATTGCAGGCCGACGATGGCGCCCTTGACCGGCCGCAGCAGGCCGAGCGTCAGCACCGCCGTCAGCGGCAGCCAGATCGCCAGATGCGTCATGTTGGAGAGATGCCAGGCCATTTCCACGATCAGCATCAGCGGCACCACGATATGGGCGACGATGGTGATGGTGAAATAGGGCGGGGCGTCGTCGGCGCGCTGGTGCGACAGGTCCTCGCCGCAGGCCTCGCAGGCATCGACGACCGTGAGGTAGCCGTTGAACATGCGGCCCTTGCCGCAGGCGGGGCAGCGACACAGGAATCCGCGCGTCATCGCCTGCGCCCATGAACGCTGGGGTCGCGCGGTCGCTTCCGAACTGCTGATCCACTGGTCCATCAGGATCTCCTCGACGCGGCTAATATCGCGCCTCCGACCCATGATACAAGCCGACGCGGCAATCCACCGCGTCGGCGTCTGCCGGTTGCGGGCGTCACTGGCGCCGCGTTGGCCGACGTGCAAAACAGGCGTCGGATCGCCCCCGGTCTTGTCGCACGGTCCGACTCCCCATATAGGGATCGCTTCAAATGAACGAGCTCAAAGCCAGTCCCGCCGCAGTGTTCGCGCATCGCCACCTGCTAGGCATAGAAGGTCTCCTGCCTGCGGAGATCATCGCCCTTCTCGACCTGGCCGAGGAGGCCGTCGAAGTCAGCCGACAGGTCGAGAAGAAAAAGGCCGTTCTGCGCGGCCGCACCCAGATCAACCTGTTCTTCGAGGCCTCGACGCGGACGCAGTCCTCGTTCGAGCTGGCCGGAAAGCGGCTTGGCGCCGACGTGATGAACATGTCGGTCGGCTCGTCCTCGGTGAAGAAGGGCGAGACGCTCATCGACACGGCGATGACGCTGAACGCCATGCCGGCGCGGTACATCTGCTCGCGCAGAAGGTCGGCTGCTCGGTGATCAACGCCGGCGACGGCGCGCATGAGCACCCGACCCAGGCCTTGCTCGACGCGCTGACGATCCGCCGCCACAAGGGCCCGATCCACGACCTGACGGTCGCGATCTGCGGCGATATCCTGCATTCGCGCGTCGCCCGCTCCAACATCATGCTGCTGAACGCGCTCGGCGCACGGGTGCGCTGCATCGGGCCGTCGACGCTGCTGCCGAAGGGGCTAGACCGCCTCGGCGTCGAGATCTTCACCGACATGCGCAAGGGGCTGAAGGACGCCGACATCGTCATGATGCTGCGCCTGCAGCGCGAGCGGATGGACGGCTCCTTCGTGCCGTCGGTGCGCGAATATTTCCACTTCTTCGGCCTTGATGCCGAAAAGCTGGCCTATGCCAAGCCCGGCGCGCTCGTCATGCATCCCGGCCCGATGAACCGGGGCGTCGAGATCGACTCTGCCATCGCCGACGGGCCGCAGAGCCTGATCCGCGACCAGGTCGAGATGGGTGTCGCGGTGCGCATGGCCGTGCTCGAGGCGCTGGCGCAGAACCTGCCGAACGGATGAGGGCGAGATGACCGATGAGCGTCTGAATCCGGCCGAGCGTCCGCTCGTCCTCACCAATGCCCGCGTGATCGATCCGTCGCGCAAGCTCGATGCCCGCGGCAGCGTGATCGTCGAAAACGGCGTGATCGTCGCCGCCGGCCCCGAGGCCGACGCGGCCGCGTTCCCCGAGGGCGCCGAGATCGTCGATTGCCGCGGCGCCGCCGTGATGCCCGGCCTGATCGACATGCGCGTCTTCGTCGGCGAGCCCGGCGGCGAGCATCGCGAGACCTTCGCCTCCGCCGGCCATTCGGCCGCCGCCGGCGGCGTCACCACCGTCATCATGATGCCCGACACCGATCCCGTGATCGACGACGTGGCGCTGGTCGATTTCATCGCCCGCCGCACGCGCGATACGGCGCTCGTGCGCGTCATGCCGATGGCCGCCATCACCAAGGGCCTCAAGGGCCGCGAGATGACCGAATTCGGCCTGCTGCGCGACGCGGGCGCGGTCGGCTTCACGGATGGCCGCCATTCGATCACCAATGCGCTCGTGCTGCGCCGGGCGCTGACCTATGCGCGCGATTTCGGCGCGCTGATCATGCACCATCCGGCCGATCCCGACCTGACCGGCGCCGGCGTGATGAACGAGGGCGAGACGGCGACCCGGCTCGGCCTTTCCGGCATTCCGAAGGAAGCCGAGATCATCATGCTGGAGCGCGATGTCCGCCTCGCGGCGCTGACGCGCGGCCGCTATCACGCGGCGCAGATCTCCTGCGCGGAATCGCTCGAGATCATCCGCCGCGCCAAGAAGGCGGGCCTTGCCGTCACCTGCGGCGTCTCGGCGACGCATCTGGCGCTGAACGAGCTCGATATCGGGCCCTACCTCACCTTCTGCCGCCTGTCGCCGCCGCTCCGCTCGGAAGACGACCGCCAGGCGATGATCGAGGGCGTCGCCGACGGCTCGATCGACGTCATCGTCTCGAGCCATGATCCGCAGGACGTCGACACCAAGCGCCATCCCTTCGCGGAAGCGGCCGACGGCGCCGTCGGCCTCGAGACCCTGCTCGCGGCGACGCTGCGCCTCTTCAACAATGGCGATGTCGATCTGCTGACGGTGGCGCGCGCGCTGTCGACGCGGCCGGCCGAACTGCTCGGCCTGCCGGGCGGACGGCTGACCGCGGGCGCTCCCGCCGATCTCGTGCTGGTCGACCCGGCCATGCCCTGGATCTGCGACGGCGAGAAGCTGCGCTCGCGCTCGAAGAACACGCCGTTCGAGGGCGCGCGCTTCGAGGGCCGGGTGCTCCGGACAATCGTTGCGGGCCGGACCGTCTACGCATACGCTGGCGACTGACGGGGTCTCTTCGCGACGCCGGGCTCCGGGAGCCGGCGTCGCTTCTTGTATCTGAGTTTCGGGGGAAGCTGCCATGCTGCCACAGCCGGTCGGCTGGGATCTCACTGCGTCGCTCGTCGTGGCGGCGCTGGTTCTCGGCTATCTCCTTGGGTCGATCCCGTTCGGGCTGATCCTGACCCGCTTCGCCGGGCTCGGCGACATCCGCTCGATCGGCTCCGGCAATATCGGCGCCACCAACGTGCTCAGGACCGGCAACAAGAAGCTCGCCGCCGCGACGCTGATCGGCGACGCGCTGAAGGGGACCGTCGCGGTGCTGGTCGCCGGCCATCTCTGGGGCCCGGAAGCCGCCATCCTCGCCGGCCTCGGCGCGTTTCTCGGCCACATCTTCTCGATCTGGCTGCGCTTCAAGGGCGGCAAGGGCGTCGCCACCTATCTTGGCGTGCTGATCGGACTCGCCTGGCCGATCGCGCTGCTCTTCGCCGTGGTCTGGATCGCCGTCGCCTATATCTCGCGCTATTCGTCGCTGGCGGCGCTGGTCGCCAGCGTCGTCGTGCCGATCGTGCTGTTCGCGATCGGCGACCTTCCGAAGGGGCTGCTCTTCGCCGTCCTGTCGCTGATCCTGATCGTCAAGCATCGCGCCAATATCGGGCGGCTCCTCGGCGGCACCGAAAGCCGCATCGGCCAGAAGGGCTGAGGCGATGGCGGGCGGGGAAGACGGTTCTCCCCGCGACGTCAGGCCGGCCGGCGCCGATCGTCTTTCGGACCGGGAGCGGCTGGCCTGGCTGAGGCTGATCCGCAGCGAGAATGTCGGCCCGGTCACCTTCCGCCAGCTGATCCGCCATTTCGGCTCCGCCACCGCCGCCCTCGACGGGCTGCCCGAACTCGCGGCCCGCAGCGGCCGGCAGGCCCGCGTCGCGGGCCGCGCCGACGCCGAGCGCGAGATCGCGCAGCTCGCCCGCCTCGGTGGCCGCTTCGTCGCCATCGGCGAACCCGATTATCCCGCCTGGCTGAAGGCGATCGACGCGGCGCCGCCGCTGATTTCGGTGCGCGGCGGCCTCGGCGTGCTCGCGCGGCCGATGATCGCCATCGTCGGCGCCCGCAGTGCGTCGGTCGCCGGCTGCCGGATGGCGCAGCGCCTCGCGCGCGATCTCGGCGACGCCGGCTTCGTCGTCGTCTCGGGCCTGGCGCGCGGCATCGACGCGGCGGCGCACCAGGCGGCGCTTGCCGCCGGCACGGTCGCCGTCTTCGCCGGCGGCCTCGACCGGCTCTACCCGCCGGAGAACGCCGCGCTCGCCGATCGCATCCTCGAGGCGGGCGGCGCGCATGTCTCCGAGATGCCGCTCGGCTGGGAGCCGCGCTCGCGCGATTTTCCGCGCCGCAACCGTCTGGTGTCCGGCATGGCCTCCGGCACGCTCCTGGTCGAGGCGGCGCAGCGCTCGGGCTCGCTGATCACGGCGCGGCTCGCCGGCGAGCAGGGCAGGGCGGTGTTCGCCGTGCCGGGATCGCCGCTCGATCCGCGCGCCGCCGGCACCAACCAATTGATCAAGCAGGGCGCCCATCTCGTCACCGAGGCCGCCGACGTGCTGGAGATCGTGGCGCCGATGATCGGCCCCGCCTTCGCGCCGAAGCCCGACTGGCTGGCCGATCTCGGCGACGGCATGGCCGAGCGGCTGGCGGCGCCGGAATTCTCCGGCGAGGCGCGCGACGACGGCGATCCGGACGGGGTGGAGGATCCGGCGCGGGGCGACCGCGAGCGGCTGATCGAGGCGCTCGGGCCGGTGCCGACCGAGATCGACGACTTGATTCGGTTCACGGGGCTGTCGGCGGGGCTGGTGCAGGTGCTGCTGCTGGAGCTCGACCTCGCCGGCCGGATCGAGCATCACGCCGGCCAGCGCGTCTCGCTGCTTGCCTGAGGCGGGGCGACGGCCTCGGACACGGCCCCGGGTGTGTCGCCGCCCCGATGAATGCCGGGAGGCTCTAGCCGTGATAGTGTGTGCGCCGGCTCTGTTCGCGGGCTTCTTCCTCGGCGATGGCGAGGAGATAGGAAAGCAGCTCCAGGCCCACGCCGGCGGCCATGCCCCGCAGTTCCCGGGTCATGTCGGCGATGTAGACGGCCTGTTCGTGCCGGAGGCTCATGCCGTCGAGCCTGGCCGTTCCGCCCGGGTCGCTGGTATCTTCCGGTTGCCACCCCATATCCATACCTCGACCGTTGGGAGACCAGGCTTACTTTCACATAGTTGCACGACAAATCAGTTGCAACCAATAAGAGCAAGCGCGTTTGGTCTGCCCGGCTTCATTGACAGTCAGGGTGCTTTCCGGGATTGTCCAGCCCGAATGCGCCCACCTCCGTGGGCTGGCGGGGTTTCCGCCTTGTTCCAAATCCCGTCGGACCGGGCTTCGTCGCTCGTTCGGCCTTTTCGTAAATGGCATTGATGAATCTCGTCATCGTGGAATCGCCCGCCAAGGCGAAAACGATCAACAAGTACCTCGGCTCCGACTACAACGTCGTGGCGTCCTACGGCCATGTCCGCGACCTGCCGTCGAAGGACGGCTCGGTGCTGCCGGACGAGGATTTCGCCATGAGCTGGGAGGCGGACCCGAAGTCCGCCAAGCGCCTCACCGACATGGCCGCCGCCGCCAAGGCCGCCGACCGCATCATCCTCGCAACCGACCCGGATCGCGAAGGCGAGGCGATCTCCTGGCACGTGCTCGAGGTGCTCAAGCAGAAGCGGGCGCTGAAGGACAAGCCGGTCGAGCGCGTCGTCTTCAACGCCATCACCAAGCAGGCCGTCCTCGACGCGATGAAGAATCCGCGTCCGATCGACGAGGCGCTGGTCGACGCCTATCTGGCGCGCCGCGCGCTCGACTATCTGGTTGGCTTCACGCTGTCGCCGGTCTTGTGGCGCAAGCTGCCGGGCGCCCGCTCGGCCGGCCGCGTCCAGTCGGTGGCGCTGCGCCTCGTCTGCGACCGCGAGAACGAGATCGAGATCTTCAAGCCGCGCGAATACTGGTCGTTGCTGGCGACGCTGGCGACGCCGCGTGGCGACGAGTTCGAGGCCCGCCTCGTCGGTGCC
>JAFKJZ010000084.1:0-493 GCA_017305815.1 Hyphomicrobiales bacterium | reverse complement strand
GGCCGAGGAGGCGGAAGCCTTCCGCAAGGCGCTCGACGCTGGCCGCTACACGGTCGCCGAGATCGAGTCGAAGCGGGCCAGGCGCCATCCCTTCGCGCCGTTCACCACCTCGACTCTGCAGCAGGAGGCGAGCCGCAAGCTC
Source organism: Hyphomicrobiales bacterium (assembly GCA_017305815.1). Lineage (GTDB taxonomy): Bacteria > Pseudomonadota > Alphaproteobacteria > Rhizobiales > Kaistiaceae > Kaistia > Kaistia nematophila. The sequence goes on along the minus strand of JAFKJZ010000084.1, from coordinate 351 downwards.
GGCTTCGCGCCGAACCGCACCATGCAGCTGGCGCAGCGCCTCTATGAAGGCGTCGACATCGGCGGCGAGACGGTCGGTCTCATCACCTATATGCGTACCGACGGCGTCGACATGGCGCCGGAGGCGGTCGCCGCCGTCCGCGGCGTGATCGGCGAGGACTTTTCCGCCAAGCACTTGCCCGGCGCGCCGCGTAAATACCAGGTCAAGGCGAAGAACGCCCAGGAGGCGCACGAGGCGATCCGCCCGACCGATCCAAAGCGCCGTCCGCGCGAGGTCGCCCGCTATGTCGACCAGGACCAGGCCCGTCTCTACGAGCTGATCTGGAAGCGCACCGTCGCCAGCCAGATGGAA
>JAFKJZ010000083.1 GCA_017305815.1 Hyphomicrobiales bacterium | reverse complement strand
TGTTGCGAGCAGGAAATCGAGATGGCGGCAATCCGGCGGGATCGCCGGCTTGGCGTCCTCGATCAGCTCTTCCAGCAGCGCCTGCTCGGCCAGCGTATCGGTCAGCTTCAGGGTCGAGACGCGATGCTGCGCCTCGACCAGACGCCAGCACGGCCCGGCGAACGACCGGAACTCAGACGAGAGCGCGACGCGCGTCCAGATAGGCGATGACATCGACCAGCCCGCTCACGGTTTGCAGTTTTTCGACGGGCCGGCCGCCAAGGACCAGATTCGGATTGTCGAGCCAGGCTGTCGCGACCGCGCCGTCACCGCCGACGATTGCATCGAGGGAGCGGAACAGGCGGACGAGGAGCACGGCGAGTTCGAAGGGCTTGGTGCCGGGCGCGAGAGCGAAATCGCCGCGCTTCATGCGCGACACCGTCGCCTCGCTGACGCCGAGGATCGCGGCGAGAACGCGCGCGGTCAGGCGTAGCTGGTCGGCGGCGCGGATGGCCGCCTTGGTGAGGACCGGTCCGGCCTCGGGCCGGGCGGCGGGTTGCAGCTTGAGCATCACCCTCTCCTTTCCATAGAAAAGATATGGCACTTTTCTTTCCAATGAAAGGGGCGATCGTTTAAGGCTCGCGCGAGGCCCTGCGAAAATTGACCCGGCGCATGCCAGCCTCTATCGCATCTTGAAACCCGCAAAGCTGCCGTCCCCGCGATTCCGGAGCGTTTCCTTGTCCCTGACCGAAGAAAGCCGGCTCGCGGCAGTCTCGATCCCTGCCGTGACGCCCTTTCCGAAGGGACCCTTCCGCTTTTTCGCGCTCGACGTCGAGACGGCCAACAATGATCGCGGCAGCATCTGCCAGATCGGCGTCGCCTGTGTACGCCACGATCATTCGATCGAGACCTGGGTGACCTTCATCGACCCGAGAACCGAGGTCTGGCTCTGGAGCGGGTTGCACGGGATCACGGCGGCCAAGGTGCGCGGCGCGCCGACCTTCGTTGAGGTGCTGCCGGTTCTGCAGGCGGCGCTCGACGGCGCGATCATCTACCAGCACTCGCATTTCGACAGCGGTGCCATCGCCGCCGCCTGCTCGAATGCCGGCCGCATGGCGCCGAGCTGGTCCTGGCGCAACAGCGTCCAGGTCGCCCGGATCGCCTGGCCCGAACTGAAGGGCAATGGCGGACACGGGCTCGCCAGCCTCAAGGCGCATCTCGGGCTCTCGTTCGATCACCACGACGCCGGCGAAGACGCGCGCGCGGCGGCGGAAGTAGTGCTGCGCGCCGAGGGCATCACGCCGGTCCATGTGCCCTACCGGACAGCGACGTAGCGGCGGTGGCGGATCGCTGCAATTGACCCGGCGCGACGCAGCCTCTATCGCATGCGGCAACGCACAAACCGCCAGCGGGGACGCCGACTTCCATGATCGTGCTCGAAGCGGTCAGCCATGACTTCGATGGCCGCCCCGTCCTCGACGGGATCGATCTGGCGTTGCCGGAGCGGCGCATCGGCGTCGTCGGCGCCAATGGCTCCGGCAAGAGCACCTTCGCGCGGCTGCTGAACGGCCTCGTCGTGCCGCGCGCCGGACGCGTGCTGGTCGACGGCGTCGACACCCGGAAGGACATCAAGGCGATCCGTCGCAAGGTCGGCTTCGTTTTCCAGAACCCCGACCACCAGATCGTCATGCCGATCGTCGCCGAGGACCTCGCCTTCGGCCTGAAGGCGCGCAGGATCCCGAAGGGTGAGATCGACGCCCGCATCGACGCGGCGCTCGCTCGCTACCAGCTCGACCATCTGCGCGAGCGGCCGGTGCATCTCCTGTCCGGTGGCGAGAAGCAGCTGGTGGCGATGTCGGCCGTGCTGGTCACCGATCCGGAAATCATCGTCTTCGACGAGCCGACCACCCTGCTCGACCTGCGCAACCGCAACCGGGTCGCCGCCGCGATCGAGGAACTGGCGCATCCGGCCGTCGTCGTCAGCCACGACCTCGACCTGATCGCCGGCTTCGACCGCGTGCTGATGATCGAGGAAGGCCGGGTCGCCGCCGACGGCCAGCCCGGCGAGGTGCTGCGCTTCTATCGCGAGCGGATGCGATGACGATCGGGCTCTACCATCCGGGCAGCTCGCGCCTGCACCGCGCCACGGCCGGCGCCAAGCTCGCCGGCCTGCTCGCCGTCTCGCTGGCGCTCTTCCTGCTGCCGTCGAAGCCCGTGGTCTTCGCGAGCGTGCCGCTCGCCTTCACCATCTACCTGTCGACCGGCGTGCCGTTCCGCAGCCTGATGACGCAATTGCGCGGCCCGGCGATCCTGCTCGCCATCATTTTCGCCTTCCATCTCGTCTTCGGCTCGGCCGCCGAGGGGATCCTCACCGTGGCGCGCTTCGCGGCGCTGATCCTGCTTGCGAGCGCGGTCACGCTGACGACGCCGGTGTCGGAGATGGCGGAGCTGGTCGAATGGCTGCTCGAACCGCTGCGCCCGATCGGCATCAATCCGGAGAAGGTCGGGCTTTCGATCGCGCTCGCCATCCGCTTCGTGCCGCTGATCTCGGAGGAATTCCGCCATATTCGCGAGGCGCAGGCGGCGCGCGGCCTTGCCGCCAATCCGCTGGCGCTAATCGTGCCGCTGATCATCCGCACGCTGAAATCCGCCGACGAACTCGCCGACGCCATCGAGGCGCGCGGTTATGAATCCTGATCGCTGAGCATCCTACCAACCCGGAGACAGAGACCCGATGAGCCAGGAAGTTTCCACCCGCGACATCGTCTATATCGCGCTCTTCGCCGCGCTGATGGCGGCCATCAACCTGGTGCCGGCGCTGCAGGTCGGCTTCCTGCCGGTGCCGATCACCGCGCAGACGCTGGGCGTCATGCTCGCCGGCTCCCTGATCGGCGCCAAGCGCGGCGGCCTCGCCATCCTGCTCTTCGTGCTGCTGGTGGCGCTCGGCCTGCCGCTGCTGGCCGGCGGCCATGGCGGCCTCTCGGTCTTCTTCGGCCCGACCGCCGGCTTCATCCTCTCCTGGCCGATCGCCGCCTTCGTCACCGGCTGGCTGACCGAACTGAACTGGCGCCGGATGAATGCGGTCTGGTTCTTCGTCTTCTCGGTGATCGGCGGCGTCGTGGTCGTCTACCTGATCGGCATCCCCTGGCTCGCCATGGTCGCCAAGCTGTCGCTCTGGGATGCGGCGAAGGGTTCGATGATCTTCGTGCCGGGCGACCTGATCAAGGCGGCCGTCGCCGCCGTCATCGCCGAGACGGTGCGCCGCTCCTATCCGCTGATGCAGGCGGCGCGCTAACGCGCCGTTACCGGATCGCTAACAGGATCGGCGCTGTTAACCCGCGCCGATCCCCCAGGCCTCGGCGATCAGTTCGACCGAACGCAGCCGCGCCGCGTGGTCGTAGACATCCGAGACGAGGATCAGCTCGTCGGCGCCGGTCTCCTCGACCAGCGCCTCCATGCCGGCGCGGACCGTCGCCGGTGAACCGATGATCGAGCGGGCGAGCATCTGCTTCGCCTGCGCCCGCTCCATCGGCCCCCAATAGGTCTCGATATCGTCGATCGGCGGCTTGGAAAGCCCGCGCGCGCCCTTGAAGATATCCGCGAACGACATCTGCTGCGTCGTCGCCAGCCGGGCCGCGTCGGCATCGGTCTCCGCCGCGATCACGTTGACGCCGACCATGGCATAGGGCCGGTCGAGCTGCTCCGACGGCTTGAAGCGGCTTTTGTAGATCTCCAGCGCCGGCAGCAGCAGGTCCGGGGCGAAATGCGAGGCGAAGGCATAGGGAAGGCCAAGCTCCGCCGCCAGCATGGCGCCGAAATTGCTGGAGCCGAGGATCCAGAGCGGCACCTCGGTGCCCGCCGCCGGCACCGCGACGATGCGCTGCTCGGGCCCGGCCGGCGCCAGGAAGGCCTGCAATTCCAGGACGTCCTGCGGAAAATTGTCGGCGTTGTTCGGCGAGCGGCGCAAGGCGCGCAAGGTCAGCTGGTCGGTGCCGGGAGCGCGGCCGAGGCCGAGATCGATGCGGCCGGGAAACAGCCGCGCCAGCGTGCCGAACTGCTCGGCGATGATGTAGGGCGCATGGTTCGGCAGCATGATGCCGCCGGCCCCGACCCGGATCGTCTTTGTGCCGGCCGCGATATGGGCGAGGACGATCGAGGTCGCCGCGCTGGCGATGCCGTGCATGTTGTGATGCTCGGCCACCCAGATGCGATGATAGCCCCAGCTTTCGGCATGGGCTGCGAGATCGCGGGCATTGTCGAGCGCTCCCCTCGCATCCGTCTCTTCCGTCACGCGCACGAGTTCGAGAATGGACAAGGGCGTCATGGCAATCCCCAATCAGGCGGCAAGGGCCGGAAAAAACTTCGCCCGGCCGAGGTAAGTCGGCCGGGCGAAAACTTCAATCGCTCTCGCGCCTTAGCGCGCGACGCGGACGCCGATCTCGATCGGCTCGTCGAGAAGGCTCGTCTCCGAGACGAAGCCCTCCGGCCGGTCGTTGGTCGGCCGCAGCGTCTCGGCCAGCGTCTCGGCTCGGATCGTCTCGGCGTGGTCGACCAGCGCCCCGCCGAGGCCGTTGGCGATCTTGACCTCGATATGGATGCGGTCGGCGATGTTGAAGCCGGCCTCCTTGCGCGCCGTCTGCACCAGGCGGATGAAGTCGCGGGCCACGCCCTCGCGCTCCAGCGCCTCGTCGACATGCGTATCGAGCACGACCACGCCGGCGGCGCCGTCGAAGGCGACCGCGTCGAGGCCCTCATTGGCCTTGAAGCGCAGCTCGTATTCGCCCGGCTCGATCGTCTGGCCAGCCACCGCATAGCGGCCGCCCCCCAGATCTTCCCACTGGCCGGCCCGCGCCGCGTTGAGCACGTCCTTCAGGTTCTTGCCGAGCCGCTTGCCGATCTTCGGATCGACCGCGAGCACGACTTCGCCGAAAGCAGACGGATCGGCCGCCAGGACGACTTCCTTGACGTTGACCTCGTCGGCGATGACGTCCTTCAGCAGCGCCAGCTTCTCGAAGCCCGGATGGGCGATCGTGAGGCTGCGCAGCGGCAGGCGCGTGCGCAGGTTCTTGACCGTGCGAATCGACAGCGCCGCCGATGCGACGGTGCGTGCCAGGTCCATGCGCTCGACCAGCGCCTTGTCGTCGACCAGCGCCGACGCATCCGGCCAATTCGCCAGATGCACGCTCTCGCCATCGACCAGCGCGCGATGGATGTGCTCGGTCAGGAACGGCAGGAACGGCGCCAGGGCACGCGTCATCGTGACGAGCACGGTGTAGAGCGTGTCATAGGCGGCCTGCTTGTCGGCGTCCTTCTCGGCTTTCCAGAAGCGCTCTCGCGAGCGGCGGATGAACCAGTTGTTCAGGGCCTCGATGAAGGGCGGGAACGCACTGGTCGCGCCGGCGAGATCGAGCTTCTCCATCGCCGCGTCGATACCGCGGATCAGGTCCGCGGTCTTGGCGAGGATGTAACGGTCGAGTTCGGCCTCGGCGGTCGTGACCATCCGGCCCTTGATGCCGTCGATATTGGCGTAGAGCGTGAAGAACGAATAGGCGTTCCAGATCGGCAGCATGACCTGGCGCACCGTCTCGGCGATGGCGCGTCCGTCCTTCGGCATGGCGAGATCGCCGCCGGAGAGCAGCGGCGACGACACCAGATACCAGCGCAGCGCATCGGCGCCATAGGTGTTGAACACCTCGATCGGGTCCGGATAGTTGCGGAGCCGCTTCGACAGCTTCTGCTTGTTCTCGTCGAGCACGACGCCATGGCAGACGACCGAACGGAACGGCGCCTTGTCGAAAAGGGCCGTCGCCATCACCATCAGCGTGTAGAACCAGCCGCGCGTCTGCGCGACGTATTCGACGATGAAGTCGCCCGGGAAGTGACCTTCGAACCAGTCCTTGTTCTCGAACGGGTAGTGCACCTGCGCGAACGGCATCGAGCCGGATTCGAACCAGCAATCCAGCACGTCCTCGACGCGGCGCATCACCGACTTGCCGGTCGGATCGTCCGGGTTCGGACGGGTCAACTCGTCGATATAGGGACGGTGCAGGTCGTGCGGGCGCACGCCAAAGTCCCGCTCGATCTCGTCGAGCGAGCCATAGACGTCCATGCGCGGATAGTTCGGATCGTCCGACTTCCAGACCGGGATCGGCGAACCCCAGAAGCGGTTGCGGCCGATGTTCCAGTCACGCGCGTTTTCCAGCCACTTGCCGAACAGGCCGTCGCGCACGTGACCCGGCACCCATTCGATGCCCTGGTTCAGCTCGACCATGCGGTCCTTGAAGGCGGTGACCTTCACGTACCAGGAGCGTAGCGCCTTGTAGATCAGCGGCTGGTCGGTGCGCCAGCAATGCGGATAATTGTGGTCATAGGTCTCGTGCCGCAGGACCACGCCCTGATGCTTGAGGTCGCGGATCACTTCCTTGTTGGCGTCGAAAACGTTCATGCCGGCATAGGCGGGAACGAGATCGGTGAAATTGCCGGCGAAATCGACCGGGTCGACGACCGGGATGCCCTCTTCCTGGCCGACGCGCATGTCGTCCTCGCCGAAAGCGGGGGCGATGTGCACGACGCCGGTGCCGTCGGTCATCTCGATGAAGTCACCGCCGATCACGCGGAAGGCGCCATTCGCCTTCTCGTTCGCGAAGAAGGGCAGAAGCGGCTGATAGGTGCGACCGACGAGGTCGCTGCCCTTCAACTGCCCGACTTCGGCATAGCCCTCCAGTTCCTTGGCGTAGTTGCCGACGAGGGGCGCGCCGATGACCAGACGCGCGCCGTCCTTCTCGAGCACGGCGTAGTCAGCGTCGGGCGCCACGGCCAGCGCCATGTTGGACGGCAGCGTCCAGGGGGTCGTCGTCCAGGCGAGCAGGCGCGTCGGGACGTTGTCGCCCTCGCGCGGGTCGAGCAGGAAGCCGACCGTCAGCGCCGGGTCCTGTCGCATGCGGTAGGAATTGTCGAGGCGGGTCTCGAAATTCGACAGCGGCGTCTGCGCGGCCCAGCTATAGGGCACGACGCGATAGCCCTCATAGATCAGGCCCTTGTCGTGCAGCTGCTTGAACGCCCACATGACGCTCTCCATGAAGGAGAGGTCCATCGTCTTGTAGTCGTTCTTGAAATCGACCCAGCGCGCCGAGCGCGTGACATAGTATTCCCAGTCCGCCGTGAACTGCTGGACGGAGCTGCGGCAATGCTCGTTGAAGCGGGCGACGCCATATTTCAGGATCTCGATGCGGCCGGAGACGCCGAGTTCCTTCTCGGACTGCATCTCGGCCGGCAGGCCATGGCAGTCCCAGCCGAAGCGTCGATCGACGACCTTGCCGCGCATCGTCTGATAGCGCGGCACCAGGTCCTTCACGAAGCCGGTGACGAGGTGACCGTAGTGCGGCAGGCCGTTGGCGAAGGGCGGTCCGTCATAAAAAACGAACTCGGACGCACCCTGCTCGCGGCGCTGCTCGATCGAGCGTTCGAAAATCGTGTTCTCCTTCCACCACGCGCCGATCGCTTCCTCGATCTTGGGGAAGGACGGCGACGGCTCGGCGGCGGGATAGACGGTCTTCGGCTCTGTCATGGCGAATGTCTTTGTTCTGGGCGGAAAACGGGACGGAAATCGGCGCCTTCGATAGCGCCTTTGCGGCATCGACGCCACCCCTTGGGGAGAAGGGCTGATATGGGAGGCGAGGCAGGACGTTGTAAGGGGGCGGTAGGGGCTGGCGCCTGCGGGACACACAAGCCCCTCACCCCCAACCCTCTCCCGCATGCGGGAAAGGGTCTCTTGGCCTATTCAGGTCTCGACGCGCACCGGACCGGATGCCCCTCTCCCGCAAACGGCAGAGGGGTGGGTCGAGGGTCCTTCGCCCTACCCGACCCTTGGCGAAATCCGGTTGACGTGGCCCATCTTGCGGCCGGGCCGGCTTTCCGCCTTACCGTAGAGATGCAGCCGCGCGCCGGGCTCGGCGGCGAGTGCCGCCCACTCGTCCGCCTCTGCGCCGATCAGGTTGGTCATAACCGCGTTCGAATGGCGCTCGG
>JAFKJZ010000082.1 GCA_017305815.1 Hyphomicrobiales bacterium | reverse complement strand
CGACGCGCTTGGCAACCCGATCGACGGCAAGGGCCCGATCGAGGCGACCGAGCGCCGCCGCGTCGACGTCAAGGCGCCGGGCATCATCCCGCGCAAGTCGGTGCATGAGCCGATGCAGACCGGCCTCAAGGCCATCGACGCGATGATCCCGGTTGGCCGCGGCCAGCGCGAGCTGATCATCGGCGACCGCCAGACCGGCAAGACCGCGATCGCGCTCGACACCATCCTGAACCAGAAGTCGGTCAACGACACGGGCGACGAGTCGAAGAAGCTCTACTGCGTCTATGTCGCCATCGGCCAGAAGCGCTCGACCGTCGCGCAGTTCGTGAAGGTGCTCGAGGAGCGCGGCGCGCTCGAATACTCGATCGTCATCGCCGCCACCGCTTCCGACCCGGCTCCGATGCAGTACCTGGCGCCGTTCTCCGGCTGCGCCATGGGCGAGTTCTTCCGCGACAACGGCATGCACGCCCTGATCGTTTATGACGATCTGTCGAAGCAGGCCGTCGCCTACCGCCAGATGTCGCTGCTGCTCCGCCGTCCGCCGGGCCGCGAAGCCTATCCGGGCGACGTGTTCTACCTGCATTCCCGCCTGCTCGAGCGCGCAGCCAAGCTGAACGACGACAACGGCAACGGCTCGCTGACGGCTCTGCCGGTCATCGAGACGCAGGCGAACGACGTTTCGGCCTACATCCCGACCAACGTGATCTCGATCACCGACGGCCAGATCTTCCTCGAGACCGACCTGTTCTACCAGGGCATCCGCCCGGCCGTGAACGTCGGCCTCTCGGTGTCGCGCGTCGGCTCCGCCGCCCAGATCAAGGCGATGAAGCAGGTTGCCGGCCCGATCAAGGGCGAGCTGTCGCAGTATCGTGAAATGGCTGCCTTCGCGCAGTTCGGCTCCGACCTCGACGTCACGACCCAGAAGCTCCTGAACCGCGGCGCCCGTCTGACCGAACTCCTGAAGCAGCCGCAGTTCTCGCCGCTGAAGGTCGAGGAGCAGGTCGCGGTGATCTATGCCGGCGTGAACGGCTACCTCGATCGCATCGAAGTCAGCCAGGTCGGCGCGTTCGAGGCGGCTCTGCTCGCTTCGCTCCGCAGCGAGCACAAGGCGCTGCTCGACGGCATCCGCGACAAGCGCGAGCTGAACGACGACTTCCGTGCGCAGCTCAAGGCCGCGCTGGACAGCTTCGCCAAGTCTTTCGCCTGAATCCTGGCCTGAGCCGGGTCGCCTCGCGCGACCCGGACTTCAGACCGATCGACAGGGACGCTCATGCCGAGCCTTAAGGAACTAAAAAATCGCATCGCCTCGGTGAAGGCGACGCAGAAGATCACCAAGGCGATGCAGATGGTCGCCGCGGCGAAGCTGCGTCGTGCCCAGGCTGCTGCGGAAGCTGCGCGCCCCTATGCGGAGCGCATGAACGCCGTGCTCGCCAATGTGGCGACCGGCGTGAACACCGACGACGGTCCGCGCCTGCTTGCCGGCACCGGTTCCGACCAGACGCATCTTCTCGTCGTCTGCACGGCCGAGCGTGGTCTTTGCGGCGCCTTCAACTCGTCGATCTCGCGCCTCGCCCGCGATCACGCCCTACGCCTGCAGCGTGAAGGCAAGACGGTGAAGATCCTCTGCGTCGGCAAGAAGGGTTACGACATCCTTCGTCGCCAGTTCCAGACGGAGATCATCGAGCTCGTCGAGCTGCGCACCGTCAAGCAGATCGGCTTCGCCAATGCGGACGCGATCGGCCGCAAGCTGTTGAAGCTGTACGAGGACGGCCAGTTCGACGTGGCTACGCTGTTCTTCGCCAAGTTCCGTTCGGTGATCCAGCAGATCCCGACGGCGCAGCAGGTGATCCCGGCGCAGCTCCCGGCCGAAGAAGCCGGCGCGGCCCTGTCGAACTACGAATATGAGCCGAGCGAAGCGGCGATCCTCGAGGATCTGCTGCCGCGCAACATTTCGGTCCAGATTCTGGGTGCTCTCCTCGAGAACGTCGCGTCCGAGATGGGCGCCAAGATGTCGGCGATGGACAGCGCCACGCGCAACGCAGGCGAGATGATCAAGAAGTACACGCTCCGCTACAACCGGACGCGCCAGGCGATGATCACCAAGGAACTGATCGAGATCATTTCGGGCGCCGAGGCGCTCTGACCGGATTTTTGGAAGGTTGAACACCATGGCGAACACCAATCAGCAGGCCGGCTCCGGCCGCGTCACCCAGGTCATCGGCGCCGTCGTCGACGTGCAGTTCGAAGGCTATCTGCCCGCAATTCTCAACGCCCTCGAGACCGACAACAACGGCAACCGCCTCGTGCTGGAAGTCGCCCAGCATCTCGGCGAGTCCACCGTGCGCTGCATCGCCATGGACGTGTCGGAAGGCCTCGTCCGCGGCCAGAAGGTCAAGGACCTCGGCGGCCCGATCCAGGTTCCGGTCGGCGCCGGCACCCTCGGCCGCATCATGAACGTCATCGGCGAGCCGATCGACGAGGCCGGCCCGGTCGAGGCCGAAGGCCTGCGTCCGATCCATGCGCCGGCTCCGTCCTACTCGGAGCAGGCCACCTCGGCCGAGATCCTCGTCACCGGCATCAAGGTCGTCGACCTGCTCGCTCCCTACTCCAAGGGCGGTAAGGTCGGCCTGTTCGGCGGCGCCGGCGTGGGCAAGACGGTTCTGATCCAGGAGCTCATCAACAACGTCGCGAAGGTGCACGGCGGTTACTCCGTGTTCGCCGGCGTGGGCGAGCGTACCCGCGAGGGCAACGACCTCTACCACGAGTTCATCGACGCCAAGGTGAACGCCGATCCGCGCAATCCGGATCCGGCCGTGAAGTCCAAGTGCGCCCTCGTGTTCGGCCAGATGAACGAGCCGCCGGGGGCCCGCGCCCGCGTCGCCCTGACCGGCCTGACCGTCGCCGAGAACTTCCGCGACCAGGGCCAGGACGTGCTGTTCTTCGTCGACAACATCTTCCGCTTCACCCAGGCGGGTTCGGAAGTGTCGGCTCTGCTCGGCCGCATCCCGTCGGCGGTGGGCTACCAGCCCACGCTGGCGACCGACATGGGTCAGCTGCAGGAGCGCATCACCACCACGCACAAGGGCTCGATCACGTCCGTGCAGGCCATCTACGTGCCGGCCGACGACTTGACCGACCCGGCGCCGGCCACCTCCTTCGCCCACCTGGACGCCACGACGGTTCTGTCGCGCGCGATCTCGGAAAAGGGCATCTACCCGGCCGTGGATCCGCTCGACTCGACCTCGCGCATGCTCACGCCGGCGATCGTCGGCGAAGAGCACTACGCGGTCGCCCGTCGCGTGCAGCAGATCCTGCAGCGCTACAAGGCCCTCCAGGACATCATCGCGATCCTGGGCATGGACGAGCTTTCCGAAGAGGACAAGCTCACCGTGGCCCGCGCCCGCAAGATCGAGCGCTTCCTGTCGCAGCCCTTCGACGTGGCCGAGGCCTTCACCGGCTCGCCGGGCGTCCAGGTCAAGATCGAAGACACCATCAAGGGCTTCAAGGGCCTCTGCGACGGCGTCTACGACCACCTGCCGGAAGCGGCCTTCTACATGGTCGGCACGATCGAAGAAGCGATCGCCAAGGCCAAGAAGCTCGCGGCCGCGGCCTGATCGTCTGACGAGAGAAAGAACCCAGCATGGCAGATCCGTTCCCGTTCGAACTCGTATCGCCCGAGCGGCTCCTGCTTTCGGAGTCGGTCGTCTCGGTCGTGGTGCCGGGTACTGACGGCGAGTTCACGGTTCTCAAGGACCACGCTCCCTTCATGGCGACCATCAAGCCGGGCTGCGTGGTCGTCACCCAGGTCGGCGGCGGTGTTCAGAAGTTCTTCGTGCGCGGCGGCTTTGCCGACGTGAACGGAGCCGGCCTGACCATCCTCGCCGAGCAGGCGATCCCGCTTGAAAGCCTCGATCCCGACGCGTTCGCGCTCGAGATCCGCAATGCCGAGGAAGACGTCGCCGATGCGCGCGACGACGCCCAGCGCATTGTGGCGCAGACCAAGCTGCAGCAGCTTCAGGACATCCGCGAAGCGCTCGGCCATTGATCTCCCGCGGCTTCGGCCGCGGGTCCAGAATGAAAGAGCCCGCCATCGACCTCTGTCGATGGCGGGCTTTTTCATTGTTGGCGCCGATGGGGAAGTCGGCGGCGGCCGGCGCGGAGGCGATGGCCGCGGGGGCCATCGCCTGATCGAAGCCTTAGCGGCCGGCGTTGGCGATCGCGGCGATGACGCCGGTGGCGATGCCGATCATCAGGTACTGGCCGTCATTCTCGACCCACTGATAGCCGCGCGGCGGCGCCTTCAGATTGTGGCGCTTGTAGTCGATCCGGTCGCCGCGATACTGCGACGGGACGCGCTGGCCCTTCGACCAATGCTTGCGGTGCTGCGGCTTCTTTGCCTGCTTGCCGTGCTGCTGCTCGTAGCCGCCGGAGCCGCGATGGTCGCGGTCGGTGCGATAGGACTGCGCGTTGGCAGCCGGCACGGCGAGCATCGAAAGCGCGATCGTGGCGAGAAGAATCTTCTTCATGGCGGGTCATCCCTCGTTGTTGATGACCCGCTTGTAGCGCCGACAGCCTGAACCAAAACTGAACGGCTGCCTTACTATCTGTTCATCCGGCCGCGGCAGCGTGAACCGTGATCAGGGCGCCAGGTGGCGAAACGCCTGCACCACCTGCTCATAGACCTTGCGCTTGAACGGCACGATCAGCGAGGGCAGGTTCTCGATGGGCTCCCAGCGCCAGGAGATGAATTCCGCCTCGGCGCTACCGTCTCCGGGCTCCAGCACGTTGATCTCGCTTTCGTCGCCCTCGAAGCGGAAGGCGAACCACTTCTGCCGCTGGCCGCGATACTTGCCCTTTAGCGCCACGCCGACCAACTCCGGCGGCAGGTCATAGTCGAACCAGCCCTCGGCTTCGGCGAGCAGCGACACTGTTCGGATGCTGGTCTCCTCGAACAGTTCGCGCCGAGCCGCCGGCAGCGGATCCTCGCCCTTGTCGATGCCACCCTGCGGCAGCTGCCAGATCGGATCTCCCGGCGTCAGCTCGGCATTCGGCGAGCGCCCGCCGATCCATACCAGCCCCTCCCGGTTGAAGACGACGGTGCCGACGCAGGGGCGGTAGGGCAGCGAGGTGGGGTCGATCAGCTTCTTGCTGGACATGTTCTGGGTCACCATTCGAGGCCCGCATGACAGCCTTCACGGCGCGCGGTGCGGGGAGGGAGATCGGGCGGGACGATAGCACGGCTTCGGCGGATCGGCGTGACAGCCGCCGCTCTGTTCACATGCGGTCGCAGGGCGGGAAAAGAAGGCCGCGCGGCGGTGGCGGACGGCGCTGAACGGCATTCTCTCGCCGGAAGCGGTAAGAAGCGCGTGCGGACCGATCATCGGCTCAGGGCCTCCCACAAGGTCCTGCGTGCGGTCGGCGTCGAGGGACGCCGGAGCGGACGCCCAAAGAAAAACGGCGCCTCGATGAGGCGCCGTCTTTTGGAAGTCAGTTCGGAACGGCGGTGGCCGGGTTCGGCGGGAAGGCGCTGTTCGCCTGCTTGCCGTCGAGGAGGCCGATCGCCTGCTGCAGCTGCTTGTCGTCCTTCGCCTCCGGCGGGACATAGGCCTGCGAGCCGGTGCCCTCGTCGCCGCCGCCCTCGTTGGTGAGGTGGCCCTTGAGCGAGGCTTCGCCCTTGGTGTCGGTCACCTTGTCCTTGAGCTCCGGCGGCAGGTCCTGCACGACCTGGATGTCCGGATCGATGCCCTTGGCCTGGATCGACCGGCCCGACGGCGTATAGTAACGCGCCGTGGTCAGGCGGATGGCGCCGTTGGAGCCGAGCGGGATGATCGTCTGCACCGAGCCCTTGCCGAAGGAACGCGTGCCGAGGATGGTGGCGCGCTTCTGGTCCTGCAGGGCGCCGGCGACGATTTCCGACGCCGAGGCCGAACCGCCATTGATCAGCACGATCACCGGCTTGCCGTCCGTCAGGTCGCCCGGATGCGCGTCGTAGCGCATGTTCTGGTCGGCATGGCGGCCGCGCGTCGAGACGATCTCGCCCTTCTCGAGGAAGGCGTCGCTGACATATTCGGCCTGGTCGAGCAGGCCGCCCGGATTGTTGCGCAGATCAAGGATGTAGCCCTTGATCTTGTCCTTGCCGATCTCCTGCTTGAGCTTGTCGATCGACGACTTCAGGCCGTCGAAGGTCTGCTCGTTGAAGGAGGAGATGCGCAGGTAGCCGATGTCGCCCTCGGCGCGCGAGCGGACCGACTGGACGCGGATCACGTCGCGCACGATCTTGACGTCGAAGGGCTTCTCGACGCCCTTGCGCTGGATCGTGACGGTGATCGGCGTGTTGACCGCGCCGCGCATCTTGTCGACGGCCTGGTTCAGATTCATGTTCTGGATCGCCTCGCCGTCGAGCGAGATGATCAGGTCGCCGGCCAGGATGCCGGCCTTGGCGGCCGGGGTGTCGTCGATCGGCGACACGACCTTGACGACGCCGTCCTCCATGGTCACTTCAATGCCGAGACCGCCGAACTCGCCGCGGGTCTGGACCTGCATGTCCTTGAAGTCTTTGGGGTTCATGTAGCTCGAATGGGGATCGAGCGAGGTCAGCATGCCGTTGACCGCAGCTTCGATCAGCGCGCTTTCATCCGGCTTCTCGACATAGTCGGAGCGGATGCGTTCGAACACGTCGCCGAACAGATTGAGCTGCCGGTAGGTATCCGAGACGGCGGCATGCGCGACGCCCGGGATCAGGCTCGGAACCTGGGGGAGGGTCACCGCGGCCGTCGCGCCGATGATGGTGCCAGCCAGGAGGAGCGAAACGTTGCGTATCATCCGCCAACCTTTTCGTCGTTGGACCGGGCCCACCAGGGAGCCGGGTCGATCGAGTTACCGTCTTTTCGAAATTCGACATAGAGCACGGGCTGCGTTGCGCCAATGCCTACGGTGCTGCCGCTTGCGAGCAACCGTGTTCCCATCAGCGCCACAGGTTCCCCTGCGAGAACGAACTGTCCCAATTCGACGTCGATCCGTTCCATCCCTGCCAGCAGGATATGATATCCGCCACCGGCGTTGATGATCAAGAGTTGTCCGTAGGACCGGAACGGACCGGCATAGACCACCCAGCCGTCGGCGGGAGAGGAGACCCGCGCCGCGGCGCGCGTGGCGATCGACAGGCCCTGCGTGGTGCCGCCGAGGCCGTCCGCATCGCCGAACGCCTTCAGCTGCACGCCGTTGGCCGGTCGCGGCAGCAGGCCCTTGGTCGAGGCGAAGGCCACGGCAGGGGCGATGCGGTCGGCCGAGCCGAGGCTTTCCGGGCTGCGCGGGGCGCGGCCGTCATTCATCGCCGCCTGGTTGGCCGCCTCGGCCTTCTTGGCGGCTTCGGCCGCGTCGGCGGCCGCCGCGATCTGGCCCTCGAGGTCGGCGATCAGCCCTTTCAGGCTAGTGGCGCTTTTCGCGAGCGCCTCCGATTTCGCCTGCTCCTCGGCAAGCTGCTGCTCGGAGCGGTCGCGCGCCTTTCGCTTGTCCTCGACGAGATATTCGATGCGCGTCCGCTCTTCGGCGAGCGCGCTGGCGTCGGCGCGCATGCGGTCGCGCTCCCGCGATTGTTCCGTCTTCAGCGCCACCAGGTGCTGCAGGTCGGTGGCGAGCGCTTCCGCCTCGACGCGCAATTCCGGCACGACCGAGCCGAGCAGCATGGCGCTGCGCACCGAGGCGAGCGCATCCTCGGGGCGGACGACGATCGCCGGCGGCGGCTTGCGGCCCATGCGCTGCAGCGCAGCCAGCACATTGGCGAGCACGGCGCGGCGCGAGTTGAGCGAGGCGTGGACGGTCTTTTCCTCGTCGAGCAGGCCGCCCATGCGCTGCTCGGCCTCGTCGATCTGTCGTTCCAGGCCCTTGGCCCGCTCGCCCGTCTCGATCAGCGACTTGTTGAGCGTGGCGCGGTCCTGGTCGAGCTGGTTCATCTCGGCGCGCAACGCCGCCTGGCGCTCGGCCGTGACCTCGATGTCGTGCGTGATGGCGTCGAGCTCGGCCCT
>JAFKJZ010000081.1 GCA_017305815.1 Hyphomicrobiales bacterium | reverse complement strand
AGTGCCAAGCTGAAACGCATGCGACGGTTCAAGGCCGGGGACGCGACGTTCCGGGGCCTGACCCTTGGCGCCGAGCTGCTGGTGCTGCTTCTCCTCGGCGGCGTGATCCTGTCGCTGATCCACGGGTCGATCCCGGCTCTCTCCACCTTCGGGTTCGGCTTCCTCGCCAGCCAGTCCTGGAACCCGGTCACCGAGAAGTTCGGCGCGCTCGCGCCCATCTACGGCACGATCGTCACCTCCTTCATCGCGCTGCTCATCGCCGTTCCCGTCGGCATCGGCATCGCCATCTTCCTGACCGAGCTGTGCCCGCCCTGGCTGAAGCGTCCGATCGGCGTCGCCATCGAACTGCTCGCCGGCATCCCCTCGATCATCTACGGCATCTGGGGTCTGTTCGTCTTCGCGCCCTTCTTCCAGACGACGATCCAGCCCTTCCTGATCGACGTCTTCGCGCCGATCCCGGTGCTGAACAGCCTGTTCGCCGGCCCGCCTTACGGCATCGGCGTGCTGACCGCCGGCTTCATCCTGGCGATCATGGTGCTGCCCTTCATCACCTCGATCACCCGCGACGTGTTCGACACCGTGCCGCCGGTCCTCAAGGAAGCGACCTACGGCCTCGGCTGCACGACCTCGGAAGTGGTGCGCAAGGTGGTGCTGCCCTACACCCGCGTCGGTGTCATCGGCGGCGTCATGCTCGGCCTCGGCCGCGCGCTCGGCGAGACGATGGCGGTCACCTTCGTGATCGGCAACGCGCACAAGATCTCCGCCTCGATCATGGCGCCGGGCACGACCATCTCGGCCTCGATCGCCAATGAATTCACCGAGGCCGTCGGCGACCTCTACACCTCGTCGCTGATCGCCCTCGGCCTCATCCTCTTCGTCATCACCTTCATCGTCCTGGCGGCGGCGCGTCTTCTCCTGATGCGCATGAACGTCAAGGCCGGCAACTGAGGCGCGCGACCATGGCAAGCTCTCTCAGCACCGCCGCGTCCGGCTATTCCGCCGCGACAACGCCCGCCGCGCAGGCGCTCTATCGCCGCCGCCGTCGTGGCAACGCGATCCTGCTGGCGCTCTCCTTCGCCGCGACGGGCTTCGGCCTGATCTGCCTCGTGCTGATCCTGCTGGCGCTGCTCTACCAGGGCTTCAGCGGCCTCTCGCTGGCGGTCTTCACCGAGATGACCCCGCCGCCCGGCTCTGCCGGTGGCCTGCTCAACGCCATCTGGGGCAGTCTGGTCATGACCGTCGGCGGCGTCGTCATCGGCACGCCGATCGGCATCCTGGCCGGCACCTACATGTCGGAATACGGCCGTCACAACAAGCTGACGACGGTGGTCCGCTTCATCAACGACATCCTGCTGGCGGCCCCTTCGATCGTCATCGGCCTGTTCGTCTACGAGGTGATCGTCGTCCAGATGGGCCATTTCTCGGCCTTCGCCGGCATGGTGGCGCTTGCGATCCTGGTGATCCCGGTCGTCGTCCGCACCACCGAGGACATGCTGAACCTGGTGCCGAACCAGCTGCGTGAAGCCGCCGCCGCGCTCGGCCTGCCGCGCTCGATCATGATCCGTCACGTCGCCTACAAGGCGGCGCTCTCCGGCATCGTGACCGGCGTGCTGCTGGCGATCGCCCGCGTCAGCGGCGAAACCGCCCCGCTGCTCTTCACGGCGCTGAACAACCAGTTCTGGAGCACCGACCTGAACGCGCCGATGTCGTCGCTGCCGGTCACCATCTTCCAGTTTGCCCTGTCGCCCTATCCGGACTGGCAGAAGCTGGCCTGGTCCGGCGCCCTGCTCATCACCTTTACCGTGCTGGCGCTCAACATCGTCGCCCGCGCCTTCCTCAGCCCCAAGGCTTCCAAATGACCCAGACCGCGTTGAACACGGCCGGCATGGCCGAGAAGATTTCGATCCGCAATCTGAAGTTCTTCTACGGCGACAGCCTGGCGCTGAAGACCATCAACCTGCCGCTCTTCGAGAAGAAGGTCACCGCCTTCATCGGCCCGTCGGGTTGCGGCAAGTCGACCCTGCTGCGCGTGCTGAACCGCATGTACGACCTCTATCCGCGCCAGCGCGCCGAGGGCGAGGTGATCTTCGACGGCAAGAACGTCCTCGACCCCGACCAGGACCGCAACATGCTGCGCGCCCGCGTCGGCATGGTGTTCCAGAAGCCGACTCCGTTCCCGATGTCGATCTACGACAACATCGCCTTCGGCATCCGCCTCTACGAGAACATCTCGCGCTCCGAGATGGACGGACGCGTCGAGGCGGCGCTGACGCGCGGCGCCCTCTGGAACGAGGTCAAGGACAAGCTGCACTCCAGCGGCCTCAGCCTCTCCGGCGGCCAGCAGCAGCGCCTCTGCATCGCCCGCACCATCGCGGTGCGGCCGGAAGTCGTGCTGTTCGACGAGCCGTGCTCGGCGCTCGATCCGATCTCGACCGCCAAGATCGAGGAACTGATCGACGAGCTGACGACCGACTACACGATCGCCATCGTCACCCACAACATGCAGCAGGCGGCGCGCGTCTCCGACTACACGGCCTTCATGTATCTCGGCGAGCTGATCGAATTCGACGAGACCACGAAGATCTTCACCTCGCCGTCCGACAAGCGCACCCAGGACTATATCACCGGTCGCTTCGGCTAAGCCGGGCCACGGGTAGGAGCACGACATGTCCGAACACATCGTTTCCAAGTACGACGAAGAGCTGAACGACGTTGCCCGCCGGATCGCCGAGATGGGCGGCATGGCGGAGCGTCTCGTCGACGTCGCCGTCGGCTCGCTGATGCGGCTCGACACCGATACGGCGCGCGCCGTCATCGCCGACGACAAGAAGCTCGACGTGCTGCAGCGCGAATGTGAAGAGCGCGCGATCATGATCATTGCGCGTCGTCAGCCGATGGCGATGGACCTGCGCGAAGTCATCGCCGCCCAGCGCATCGCCAGCGACCTCGAGCGCATCGGCGACCTCGCCAAGAACATCGCCAAGCGCGTCATCGCGCTCGACGGCCAGTTCCAGTCGAAGCGCTTCAACACCGGCGTCGAGCACATGGCGCAGCTGTCGCTCGCCCAGCTCAAGGACGTGCTCGACTCCTACGCCACGCGTGACGTCGAGCAGGCCTACCAGGTCTGGAAGCGCGACGAAGAGATCGACGCGATGTACACGTCGCTCTTCCGCGAACTGCTGACCTACATGATGGAAGATCCGCGCAACATCACCTTCTGCACGCATCTCCTGTTCTGCGCCAAGAACATCGAGCGCATCGGCGACCACGCCACCAACATCGCCGAAACGGTGCACTATGTCGTCACCGGCCAGGTTCTGGCCGAGGATCGTCCGAAGCAGGACGATTCCAGCACGACCGCCGTTGCCTATGAGCAGAACTGACCAAACGCCTGAATGCTAGGATCTTCGTGAATGACGCCGCGCGTTATGATCGTCGAGGATGAGGAGGCGCTGAGCCTCCTCCTCCGCTACAACCTCGAAGCCGAGGGTTATGCCGTCGAAGTGGTGCCGCGTGGCGACGATGCCGAGATGCGCCTGCTCGAGACCGTGCCCGACCTGCTGCTGCTCGACTGGATGCTGCCCGGGATCTCGGGCATCGAACTCTGCCGCCGCCTCCGTGCCCGCGATGCCACCCGCACGTTGCCGGTGATCATGCTCACCGCCCGCGGCGAGGAGCAGGAGCGCATCCGCGGCCTCGCCACCGGCGCCGACGACTATGTCGTCAAGCCGTTCTCCGTGCCGGAGCTTATGGCGCGCGTCCGCGCCATCCTGCGCCGTTCGCGCCCGGAGGTGATCGCCTCGCTGCTGCGCGCCGGCGACATCGAGCTCGACCGCGAGACGCATCGCGTCCGCCGTTCGGGCCGCGAGCTGCATCTCGGCCCGACCGAGTTCCGCCTGCTCGAATATCTGATGAAGAGCCCCGGCCGCGTATTTTCCCGCGAGCAGCTGCTCGACGGCGTTTGGGGCCGTGACGTCTATGTCGACGAGCGCACCGTCGACGTCCATATCGGCCGCCTGCGCAAGGCGGTGAACCGCGGCCGCGTCAAGGATCCGATCCGCACCGTGCGGGGCTCCGGCTATTCCTTCGACGACCAGTTCGCCGCCGCCTGAATCCCTTTCATCGCCGCCTTTCCCCCGGGAGGCGGCCTGAAAACAAGCAAAGCCGCGTTCGGGTATCTCCCGGCGCGGCTATTTTGCTGCCCGGATGGGAAGGCTACAAAAAGAAACGGCCGTGCGCCTCGGGGGGAGGGCGGCACGGCCGGAATGGCATTTCGGGACGAAGGCGCGGACGCCGTCGTCGTCAGGCTGGCGCGATCAGGCGCCGACGGCCTTCTTCTGGCGGCGGTCATGCACCGGCTGGTAGGCTACCCGCGAATGATATTCGCAATAGGGAATGCCCGAATTCGAGCGCTGGCCGCAGAAGTGGAAATCCTCGGTGCTCGGGTCGCCGATCGGCCACTTGCAGGTCTGCTCGGTGAGCGTGAGGATCGTGGCGTGCAGGCTGATCGGAACGACGACGTCGTCCGAGCTGACAGGCCGGGGCACGCGCCGCGGCTCGGGCGCCATCTGGCCGAGAGGCTTCAGGGCCGTGTTGCCGGCCACCATCGGCCTGACGGGATTGGGACGCCCTGTCGTTGCAGAGCGGCTACTGGTCGTCGACGCAGGCTTGCGCGGGCGGGCGACCGGCGCTGCGGCCGGCTTGGCACGACCCGAGAGGCTCAGCCGATGTACCTTGCCGATGACTGCGTTACGCGTTACGCCGCCGAGTTCCGAAGCGATCTGGCTTGCGCTCAGGCCGTCGGTCCAGAGCTTCTTCAGCAACTCAACCCGTTCGTCCGTCCAAGTCATTAGCGTGTCCTTGTCGGTCGGAGCGATACCCGGAATCCTGTCACGGTCGTTCAGCCGGGATGCCGGACGACTGCGG
This sequence comes from Hyphomicrobiales bacterium, assembly GCA_017305815.1. Taxonomy (GTDB): domain Bacteria; phylum Pseudomonadota; class Alphaproteobacteria; order Rhizobiales; family Kaistiaceae; genus Kaistia; species Kaistia nematophila. Next base: position 3,104 of record JAFKJZ010000081.1, on the reverse strand, counting down.
ACGCCATACAAGGGTCAGGGGGAGGTACCTGCTCGATATTTCGTGTCTTAACGAAAAGTAAAATACTATATGGCGTGACTCGGTGACAAGAGTCCGGGGGATTCGTCAAAGAGGATCCGGTCGTTTTCCCCAACTTGCAGCGCATTCCCGATCCGTGAGTCCGGTCAAACGCTTAGCCGTCGTGACGTGGCTGCGGGCGGTGATTTGATTGACACAAATCGTCACGACCGTGATATAAGGGCAACGCAAAAAGGTGCTGCTCGGCGCGTCGGCCTCGGGCAGCACCTTTGATTTTTAGGCATCCGTTTCCGTGGTTTCATCCGAAGGAGGGGATATGAGCGCCCCCGATACCAGCGTTAAAAAGACCTCGACCAGCCTCTTCGACACCTTTTCGCGTGCGCCGCTCGAGTTCGAGCGAGGCGAGGGGGCCTGGGTCTTTACGCGAGAGGGCGACGCTTATCTCGATTTCTCCGCCGGCATCGCGGTGAACACGCTCGGCCATGCCAATCCGGTTCTCGTGCAGGCGCTGACCGAGCAGGCCGGCAAGCTCTGGCACACCTCGAACCTGTTCCGCATTCCGGGTCAGGAGCGACTGGCCGACACGCTGGTCGCGAACTCCTTCGCCGACCGCGTCTTCTTCGCCAATTCGGGCGCGGAGGCGAACGAGGCCGCGATCAAGACGGCGCGGCGCTATCATTATGTGAATGGCCAGCCGGAACGCTATCGCATCCTCACCATCGAGGGCGCCTTCCACGGCCGCACGCTGGCGACGCTCGCCGCCGGCGGCCAGCAGAAATATCTCGACGGTTTCGGCCCCAAGGCCGACGGTTTCGACCAGGTTCCGTTCGGCGACATGGCGGCGATCAAGGCCGCGGTGACGCCGCAGACGGCCGCCATCATGCTCGAGCCGATCCAGGGCGAGGGCGGCGTGCGCGCCTTCCCGAACGCGTTCCTGCGCGAGATCCGGGCGCTCTGCGACGCGGAGGGCATGCTGCTGATCCTGGACGAGGTCCAGACCGGCATCGGCCGCACCGGCAAGCTGTTCGCCTATGAGTGGACCGGCATCACGCCGGATATCCTCACCTCGGCCAAGGGCCTTGGCGGCGGTTTCCCGCTCGGCGCGTGCCTGGCCACCAATGAAGCTGCCAAGGGCATGACCCCCGGCACGCACGGCACCACCTTCGGCGGCAATCCGCTGGCGATGGCGGTCGGCAACGCCGTGCTCGACGTCGTGCTTGCCGACGGCTTCCTGGAGCATGTGCGCGAGACCGCGCGCTACCTGACCCAGCGCCTCGGCGGCCTGATGGACAGCCATCCCGGCGTCATCGACGACATCCGCGGCGAGGGCCTGCTGGTCGGCCTGCATGCGCTGAAGCCGATCCCGGAAGTGGTCGCGGCGCTCCGCGAGCAGAAGATGCTCGCCGCCGGCGCCGGCGACAATGTCTTGCGCCTGCTGCCGCCGCTCAACATCGGCAAGGCAGAAGTCGACGCGGCGATCGAGAAGCTCGATGCCGCCTTTTCCGCAATCGAAGCCGCGACGTCGGCACGGCAATCCGCCTGAGCGGACAAGGCAGGACATCATGGTTCGGCATTTTCTAGACCTGACGGAATTCGATTCCGCCACGCTGCGGCAGATCATGGACGGCGCCAAGCGCCTCAAGGCGGTGCGCGACGGCGCCCGCGACGGCGTCGGCCCGCTCGCCGGCAAGGTGCTGGCGCTCGTCTTCGAGCAGCCCTCGACGCGCACCCGCGTCTCCTTCGACGTCGGAATGCGCGAGCTCGGCGGCCAGACGCTGATGCTGACCGGCGCCGAGATGCAGCTCGGACGCGGCGAGACCATCGCCGACACGGCGCGTGTCATGTCGCGCTATGTCGACGGCATCATGATCCGTATCCTCGACCACGAGCAACTGACCGAGCTGGCGGCGAACGCCACTGTGCCCGTCATCAACGGCCTGACGCGCCGCTCGCATCCCTGCCAGATCATGGCCGACATCATGACCTATGAGGAGCATCGCGGCTCGATCGCCGGCAAGACGGTGTCGTGGCTCGGCGACAGCAACAATGTCATGGCCTCCTGGGTCCACGCCGCCGCGCGCTTCGACTTCCGCCTGAAGATCGCGACGCCGCCGGAGCTTGCGCCGTCGCACAAGCTGCTCGACTGGGCGCGCAACAATGGCGGCGAGGTGATCGCCGGCGAGGATGCCCACGACGCGGCCGCCGATTCCGACTGCATCGTCACCGACACCTGGGTGTCGATGGGCGACAACGAGGCGGAGCGCCGGCACAATCTGCTGAAGCCCTACCAGGTCAACGCCCGGCTGATGGCGCGCGCCAAGAAGGACGCGCTGTTCATGCATTGCCTGCCCGCCCATCGCGGCGAGGAGGTCACGGCCGAGGTGATGGACGGGCCGCAGTCCGTCGTCTTCGACGAGGCCGAAAACCGGCTGCACGCGCAGAAGGGCATTCTTGCCTGGTGCCTGGGCGGCCCGGAGGCGCTTTGATGGTGGAGATCGCAACTCTCGGACCGGCCTCGATCGACCCGGCCGGCGACGACGCCGTCCTGCCGTTTTCGGTCGAGGGCCTCGACGTGCGCGGCCGCGCCATCCAGATGGGGCCGGCGCTGTCGGCCCTGCTGGCGCGGCACGATTATCCGCTGCCGGTCTCGAAACTACTCGGCGAGGCGGTCGTCCTCGCCGTGCTGCTCGGCTCGTCGCTGAAGTTCGACGGCCAGTTCCTGCTGCAGACGCAGACGGATGGCCCCGTCGACATGCTGGTCGTCGACTACCGCACATCCGGCAACATCCGCGCCTATGCCCGCTTCAAGGCGGAGCGTGTGGCGGAGATCGAGGCCGAGGGGCTGTCGAAGCCGGAACTGCTGCTTGGCAAGGGCATCCTGGCGATGACCATCGACCAGGGCGAGTTCACCAGTCGCTACCAGGGCATCGTCCAGCTCGACGGCGCCAGCCTGGAAGAGGTGGCGCATACCTATTTCCAGCAGTCCGAGCAGATCCCGACGATCGTCCGCCTGGCGGTGGCCGAGATGATGACCCGCGAGGATGGCGGCGCCGCGCATAGCTGGCGCGGCGGCGGCCTGCTGGTGC